>JBLIEH010000181.1:0-4760 GCA_047632875.1 Psychromonas sp.
AAAAACTCAGTGCAGCGAGTTTATCGCAATTAATACAGCAAACACGCAAAGCAAAAGAGTTATTGATGGGGGAAAATGCCCCCGAAAGTGCCAAGGTCACGGTATTAGGCAGTGGCGCAAAGCTGATAGGCGGCGCTAAAAGCTGTGACCTTACGAAGCTTGCGGTAAGAGATATTGCGCTGGATGGTTTTTTCCCCAAGATAAGCTTCGATCAGCGGCCGCTTAAAAGGCGCAGTGCTGTTGTCGAATTTGGACTTCCTTATGCTGCCGATCCCGCCGTAAGCAAACATATTGCAGAGTTTATCGCCGATCACCAAATTGCCTGCGAAGATGCTTTAGCGATTGATGCTACACAATCTGTCGATCAACAGTGGACTCAGGCCGTTCCCGATGCGGTATTATTTAACGGTGGCGTTTTTAACAGCGAAGTGCTCAGTGAGCGCACTATTGAGCTGCTGCGTTCATGGCGCGGCGGCGCGGTAAAAAGACTGGAAAATAAGCACCCTAACCTTGCCGTTGCGCAGGGGGCGGTGGCTTATGCGAAAGCACGACGCGGTGCGCAGCTTAAAATTGGCGGCGGTTCGGCGCGGACATACTTTCTGGTACTTGAGCAGCAAGATACGGCTAAACAGGTCATCTGTATTATGCCTAAAGGCACCGAAGAAGAGCAAGAGCTGACGCTTAGCGAAAGAAAATTTTCATTACAGTTAGGTTTACCTGTGCAGTTTCATCTCTTTTCTACTACTGCCGACCATCCTTATAACGTCGGTGAAATTATGACCCTTGACGAACAAGCGCTGGGCAGTGGACGCTTTATTTCGCTGCCGCCGCTGGTGGTGGTATTAGAAAAAACCTCATCAGACTCGGTGATTGTGTCCTTGGCAACCAAGTTCACCGAAGTCGGCACGCTGAAAATAGATTGTGTGGCTGAAAATGAGCAACGTTGGCATCTCGAATTTCAAATTCGTAAGCAGCTATCACAAAAGGCAGCAACGGATAAAACAGTCGCACTGCCCGCCGTTTTTGTTCAGGTTAAAGACAAAATCGATCTAGTCTTCGGTGAGAGTAAAAAGCAAGTCACCCCCAAGGCGGTTAAAAGTTTACGTGCTGATATTGAAAAGCTGTTGGGCAAGCGTGGTAACTGGGAACTCCCCTTGCTGCGCGCATTGTTCGATCAGTTGTTAGAAGGTAAAAATCACCGCCGCCGCTCTGCTGCCCATGAGCGGATTTGGTTTAATCTGGCAGGTTATTGTTTACGTCCCGGTTTTGGTTATCCGATTGATGATTGGCGTATTGATCAAATTTGGGATTTATACGAGCAGGGGCTGCAGCATCATCAGGAAACACAAGTGTGGATCGATTGGTGGACATTTTGGCGACGCGCTTCTGGTGGACTCAGTGCGTTGCAGCAGGCGCAGGTGTTTGAGGATATCGCCAAATTTATCGACCCATCAGCATTAACTAATCGAAAATTAAAAGAGGAAGCAAAACAAAAATCCTATGAGGATATGGTTAAATTGGTGGCAACCCTGGAGCTTTTACCTGTTGAAGATAAAACCAAAATCAGCCAATGGTTCTTAACCCGTTTACAGAAATCATCGGAAACCAGTAGCAGTTGGTGGGCACTTGGCCGGCTTGCATCCAGGATCCCTTTTCATGGCAGTGCACATAATGTTATTGATAAAAACGATGTTCAAAACTGGCTGCCAAAATTACTGTCGATCGACTGGGAAAAAAATCCGCAGGCCGCTTTTGCGGTGGTATTAATGTCACGTATGAGTGGCGATCGCAGTCGTGATCTTGATGCCGATTGGCGCGCTAAAATTATAAAGCAGTTAACTATGGTTAAAGCGCCCAAGAGTTGGACAGAGATGGTTGCCAGCGTTAAAGCGCTCAATGAAGCCGAAACCAAACGCGTCTTTGGTGAGGGGTTACCCGTCGGATTGAAATTGATTCAGTAATAAATAATCAACTTGGGTCTTGAATTTTGTATTAAGATATAAAACTCAAGACCCGCCTCATTGCCACTTCTAAAATCTCATTATATTAACAAATCCTGCACTGCTTTTTTACGCCTTCCTTTGGCATTTTTTTTTGGTTAAGCGCTATACTTTTGACAAAAATATGATGATAAAATCATCCAAGATATTCGCAAGCTTATTCGTTAACAACTACTATTATTTTTGTTAAAAAACTGAATTTGGAGAAGGACCATGAGTTATAAACATGTATTGGTTGCCATTGATTTGACTGAAACTAGCGATATGGTGATAAGCAAGGCTGTATCATTAGCTAAAAATTTAGATGCCAAACTTTCTTTTATCTCTATTGATATTTCACACCCCGATAAAAACAGGGATTACGATCCGGTTGAGGTCAAATTAATTAAACAAAAACGCGCATCATTATCAGCTAAATTGAAGGAACTCGGCAAGCTAACGGATTATCCGATCGCTAATACCATCGTTGCAAGCGGTGACGTGGAAGAAGAGTTGATGCAGGAAATTGCAAAGATTAAGGCGGATTTATTAGTTTGTGGGCATCACCACGGCTTTTGGAACCGCTGGTGGTCCTCTGCGCGTAAATTGATTGATATAACAGTAGTGGATTTATTACTTATTCATCTTTAAGCCCAAACAGTGGCCAATAAATATTGGTCACTGTTGATGGAACTTGCAGCTGTACGAAGGTTTTTCAAAAGATCAGAGCAAGGAGAGGCATGTGTGAACTTTTCCTGTTTCATACTTGATCATTTAATTAATTCTTTTGCTATAAGGTTAACAGACACTCAGCGGGAATGGGGCTGATAGTGTAGTCACCTAGCCAAGGTTAAAAACACCTCATTTTCTGTCAATATTGCAAACCAATCAATTTTCTAACGCTATCTAAGGTTTCTATAAGATCATGACTGAATTCAAAGGTCATGATATTACTTTCTTTTTTTCCTTGACGTAATAGTTCATTGAAGTGGATGATTTCGTAATCATAACCGTTAGTTTTACAGTTAAAATCTAAGGTTTGCTCATTACCCTCGGTGATTAAGGTGATAGTTGACGGGCTTTGAAAACCCCGGTTAATTTTGATTGTGCCTCGCTCACAATAAAACACTGCCTTGCAGGGGCTAGATTCTAAGAATGTTGATTTTAATGATGCAGTTGCGCCATTATGATAGTTAAAACGCATTGTGCAGGACGAATCTGCTGCATTATCAAAAAATGTCGCATGGGCATCGATCGAATCTGCTTTCCCAAGTGTTGAAAGTGCGCAGAAAATGGGGTAGATACCAATATCTAACAAACTGCCGCCCCCCAGCGATTTTTTAAACAGCCGAGATCCTTGATCAAATTCTTGTATATATCCAAAATCAGCTTCAATTTTTAGGATCTCGCCATAGGTTTTTTTGGCTAACTCGTTTAATACAAATTGATAATGCGGGAGAAAATAAGTCCAAAGTGCTTCCATCAACAGCACATTATTATCCTTGGCGGTGGCTATCATCATCTTCACTTGATCTGCATTCATGGCAAGCGGTTTTTCGCATAACACTGCGATCCCCTGCGTTATACATAATAGGGTATTCTCTTCATGTAATGCATGTGGCGTTGCTATGTATACAGCATCAATATTTACATCCTTTGCCAGTGCCTGATAGTTATCATAGGCTTTAACCGCGTGATATTTTTGAGCAAAATCATCCGCTTTTTGCTGTGACCTTGAAGCAACGGCATAAAGCTCGGCATCATCAAGGGTGAGCAGATCTTGCGCAAATTTGTTCGCTATATTACCCAGACCGATAATTCCCCAACGAATTTTCTTGTTTTTTAATGATTTCATCTATTATTCCTAACGTTTTTATTGTTGATTAACTATTGTAATCTTTAATGCTCGTTTTTAATGTGTTATTGATGTTTTTTGAATCTATTTTTGTTGCTAGTGTTCAAATACCTTAACTTAGGTTCGTCTTTATACTCAGATTCGCGCCTTTAAATTACATTGCCAATATAAATTTACTTGTTTATATTATTACTGTTACTTTCTTGTCTAGGTTGAAAATTTTGCCACATAAAATCCCACAGGCTTTTGGTACGTTACTCGGTTATGCACCTGGTGGTGTTGCTGCCTACTCCTCTGATTATGATACTGCCAGTGATATCGAATACCCCAAACGCAGTGCCTTCCGCAATTATTTTGATGGCGTTTATATGGGCTATAAATGGCAGTGTGTCGAATTTGCCCGACGCTGGATGTATATCAATAAGGGCACTATTTTTGATGATGTGGCGATGGCCTATGAGATATTCGACCTACGCACGGTGAGAAACATAGCAGCGAACAGCCTGTTGCCCTTGCAGGCATTTTGTAATGGCAGTAAAAGCTTACCGCAGCCGGGTAGTTTATTAATTTGGGAGCAGGGTGGTGAGTTCGCAGAAACCGGCCATGTTGCTATTGTTACTGAGGTTTTTTCCGATAAATTACGTATTGCCGAGCAAAATTTAGATCACCAAATCTGGCCTGAGGGGCGCTCTTTTAGCCGCGAACTTCCCGCGACCACTACCGAGGAAGGTGAGTATTGGTTAAGATGCTCCTTTGATGATGCCTCTATTTTAGGCTGGATGACACAAACCGAAGATGATCGTTACGCCGAGCCGAGCCCGGAAACCAATAAGCAGTTATTTAACTTAATCAGCCGCCGCGCAAAAACAGACCAGGAAAAACCGCAAAAATCCTGGCTTAATGTTGCCAATGAAGATGAAGCCGCT
>JBLIEH010000182.1:0-4726 GCA_047632875.1 Psychromonas sp.
ACTGTCACCCCCAAAAGATTGGGGATATAGGCAAGCAACTCCGTTAACCACTGAAAGCTTTGCCGCGATAAGATGCTGGTCTCCCAGATAAAGTCGACCTGATGGGTTGCCAGCATGATCACCAGCATAATGGTTGCACCTAAAAAATAACTTAACCACAGCAGATGGGTGACACAAGATAACTGATAGCGCCCTAAATCGCCGGATAAAGTGATTTTAAAATAAGCTTTAAATAGCGGCCAAAAATGAGCATGTTTTGTTGCTTGCGGATTAAAACGTTTTTCAACTGTTTTGAATAAAAACAAACTAAAATGCGCCAGCCAGCCGGCGCTTAATAGATTTTTTTGTAAAAACAGGAATAACCATAGACACATGGCGAGCAGATTGGGAATGAAGAACAGGCCAAACGCCCAAAAAAAGTTTATCTGCGTGCCCTGCTCACTAAAAAAAAGCTGCCCGACGCTGCTTGCACCCAGTACCAATACAAGCACAGATAACAAGACAAACAGGGTGTTAGTTAAGCGTTTAAAATGGCTAAAAAGCGCGGATATTTGCAGTTTTTGATCAAGCTGTTTGGCACGATCCAGCAGAAGCAGCTCAAAGCTGGCCTCCGCCTTGTTTAAAGCGGGCGTGGATGAAGCAGGATAATCACCTTCAGCAGCGCGTACACCTTCGGCTAATAAACGTTGCTGAAATAGACTCAATTAACATTCTCCCTAACTTATTTATTTCGCGGACTCTTCCTAGATGAACGAACAGCCTGCCACCAATCATCACAAGCATCAATCTGCCCCTCTTCATCTAAGGGAGGATAAGGCAAATTTTTCTCTTTGCATAATTGACTGAAAATAGGATGTCCACCTTCGAATAATATGCGATGCGCTTCCTGCTCGGGTAAAGCGCATTCCCCATTATACATACCAGCCAGTTCTCGCTGACGCTGCGCTTCATATAATATTAGCGCAGAGGCAACCGATACATTTAATGACTGACACATCCCCACCATAGGAATAATCACATCCTGATCTGCCAGCGCCAAGGCTTCCGGACTAATACCATGCTTTTCCTGACCCATTAAAATGGCGGTAGGTTTAGTATAATCAACTTCACGAAAGTCAATCGCGCTATCGGAGAGGTTAGTCGCGATAATCTGCATGCCCTGAGCACGTAAGACTTTAACAGCATCCTCCAGGGTATCGTGTGAATGCACATTTACCCAATTCTGACTGCCGGTTGCCGTATTCCCTGAAATCCGTGTTGTTCTGTTTTCCCAAGTAGCATGCACATCACTCACACCAACAGCGTCCGCAGTACGCACTATAGCCGCTAAGTTATGCGCCTTATGCACTTGCTCCAAAAATACGGTCAGATCGGGT
This sequence comes from Psychromonas sp., assembly GCA_047632875.1. Taxonomy (GTDB): domain Bacteria; phylum Pseudomonadota; class Gammaproteobacteria; order Enterobacterales; family Psychromonadaceae; genus Psychromonas. The sequence continues at coordinate 1,377 of JBLIEH010000182.1, forward strand.
TGGCGATAATTTAGCATTTGGGTAATACGGGCAAGACGTTCGGGTGACATAATCGCTCTCAAAAATAAGATGAAATATTTAAGCGGCTATTATAAATATTACAGGATAAAAAGACAGTCAAACAGCGCATCTTAGACAAACTATGCCCGCAACCTGCGTCAATGTTTGTGAATAGTTAATTGAGTGCGAGAAATGCCACTGAATTTTGTTCGCGAGACACTTTATTAGTGGTTTTCTGATACAGTTGAATAATCATATCCGCATACCGTTTAGATTTTCACGAACAAGGTTTTTACCATGAATTTTAGGGATTTAGAGTACTTAATCGCGCTTGAAGAATTAAAACATTTTCGCAAAGCCGCTGAAAAATGCTTTGTCAGTCAACCGACGCTAAGCGGTCAAATACGCAAGCTGGAAGATGAACTCGGCATACAATTAATGGAACGCTCTCCCCGAAAAGTGCTTTTTACTCAGGCCGGATTGGATATTGTTGCTAAAGCGAAAACCATTTTATTAGAAGCAAAATCTTTAAAAGAGATAGCCAAAAGTTACAATGAACCGATGCAGGGCACTTTGCATATCGGGCTTATTCCAACCGTGGCCCCTTATCTATTGCCTTTGATTATTGCCGAAATCAAGGCGCATTTCCCCGAAATATCATTGTACCTGCATGAAAAGCAAACTCATGTGTTATTAAAACAGCTTGAGGAAGGCGAGCTTGATTGTCTGATTCTGGCACTTTTACCCGGCATGGAGTCCTTTGATGAATATCACCTCTATCAAGAGCCCTTAGAACTCGCCATAGCCGATATGCACCCATGGGCAAAACAACCGAATATAGAGCTTAACCGGCTTCGTGGTGAGCATGTTTTAATGCTCGAAGAGGGACATTGTTTAAGAGATCAAGCTAGGGGATTTTGTTTTGCGGCAGGCGCCTTAGAAGATGGCAGCTTTCAAGCCACCAGTTTAGAAACCCTCCGCCATATGATCAGTGCTGAAAACGGCATGACTTTATTACCACAATTAGCCATTCCACTCAACCGGCACCAGGGAGGAATCAAATACATCCCTTTCAAAAAGCCGCAGCCAACCCGTGAAATAAGTTTATTGTGTCGCAAAAATAGTGTTCGCAAGAGCTGTTTTGAACAATTAGCAAAACTCATCAGCACCACGGTACAGACTAAATTAAAGGAATATGGATAACAGCTGTCGGTTGACGGCTGAATTCCAGACACAAAAAAGCCGGACAATTGTCCGGCTTTTTTAATGTCGCTTTAAACTAAGATTTACTCTTCGTCTTCAGCAACTACTGGGCGGTCGACCAAAGTAATATAAGCCATAGGAGCTTTATCACCGGTACGGAAACCACATTTAATGATGCTAGTGTAACCGCCTGGGCGTGTCGCGTAACGCGGACCCAATTCATTAAATAATTTTGCAACTGTTGCATCATCACGAAGACGAGCAAATGCTAAACGACGATTAGCAACGCTATCGGTTTTAGCAAGTGTAATTAATGGTTCAATTACACGGCGTAATTCTTTTGCTTTAGGCACGGTAGTTTTAATAACTTCGTGCATTGCAATAGAAATTGCCATATTACGAAACATAGCCTGACGGTGGCTGCTGTTTCGGTTAAGTTGACGTCCACTTTGACGATGGCGCATAACCTAATCCTTATTGTTCATGATTCGGATGACTGATTAATCTTCGCTGAGACTTGCTGGTGGCCAGTTTTCCAGGCGCATGCCCAGAGAAAGTCCACGTGATGCAAGCACATCTTTGATTTCAGTAAGTGACTTCTTGCCTAAATTAGGCGTTTTAAGAAGTTCAACTTCTGTTCTTTGTACCAGGTCACCGATATAGTGAATCGTTTCTGCTTTCAAACAGTTAGCAGAACGAACAGTTAATTCTAAATCATCTACTGGACGTAAGAGAATAGGATCAAACTCAGGTTTTTCTTCCTTCGCTACTGGCTCACTGACTTTACGTAAATCAACGAATGCGTCTAATTGCTCAGCCAAAATAGTAGCTGCACGACGAATCGCTTCTTCCGGATCAAGTGTGCCATCTGTTTCCATATCGATAACAAGTTTGTCTAAATCGGTACGCTGTTCAACACGAGCTGATTCAACACTGTAAGCGATACGCTCAACAGGGCTGAAAGTCGCATCTACTAATAGACGACCAATTGGACGCTCATCTTCCTCGGTATGAATACGAGATGAAGCTGGAACATAACCGCGACCTGATTCAATTTTAATACGCATGCTGATTTCGGCATTGCCCGTTAAATGACAGATCACATGTTCTGGGTTGACTATCTCTACATCACTACCATGAGTGATGTCACCTGCAGTTACAGGACCTGCCCCAGATTTAGTTAGGCTGACTAGAACATTGTCTTTACCTTCAAGTTTAACCGCTAGACCTTTAAGGTTAAGAAGAATCTCAAGGATATCTTCCTGCACGCCTTCTTTGGTGCTGTACTCATGTTGTACACCATCAATTTCGACTTCTGTTACCGCCGTGCCAGGCATGGAGGATAACAGGATACGGCGAAGCGCATTGCCTAAAGTATGACCAAAACCACGTTCTAATGGTCCTAAAGTCACTTTAGCTCTAGTTGCATTTATTTGTTCGATACCAACTAAATTTGGTTTTAGAAACTCAATTACAGAACCCTGCATTTGTGCCCTCTCTTATCGGTTAACTTTACTTAGAGTAAAGTTCGATGATTAACTGTTCGTTAATCTCAGCAGATAAATCTGAACGTTCAGGTTGACGAGTGAATACGCCTTCCATCTTAGTTCCATCAACAGAAACCCAAGTTGGGACTTCACGCTGACCGGCTATTTCAAGTGCTGCGCCAATGCGTGATTGCTTTTTAGCTTTTTCACGAATCGCGATAACATCACTTGCTTTAACGTTAAAAGAAGGGATATTTACAACTTTACCGTTTACCAGGATAGCTTTATGGCTAACTAGTTGACGAGATTCGGCGCGTGTTGCACCAAAACCCATGCGGTAAACAACATTGTCTAAACGACCTTCAAGTAGTTGAAGCAGGTTTTCACCTGTATTGCCTTGTAAACGTGCCGATTCTTTGTAGTAGTTACGGAATTGCTTTTCAAGCACACCGTACATACGACGTACTTTTTGTTTTTCGCGTAATTGCAAACCGTAATCCGACAGACGCGGTTTACGTGCACCGTGAACACCTGGTGCATTATCAATTTTACACTTAGATTCAATCGCACGGACGCCAGATTTTAAGAAAAGATCTGTTCCTTCGCGACGGCTAAGCTTAAGCTTAGGACCTAAATATCTTGCCATTTTCTTTCTCCAGT
>JBLIEH010000183.1:0-4652 GCA_047632875.1 Psychromonas sp.
GCTGATGCAATAATTGCCCGGCCTTAGCGGCAATACGTGTTAACTCTGCCTGTGCTTGTCTGCTTAGAGACATTTTTTTATCCTATTATTATCAACCTTAAAGTTGTGATTCTGCCAACTTAAGATCGAGTGTTGCTTTTAACAATTTGAATAATAATATAGCTGCATCTATCTCTTCTTTGCGATTGGTTAAGCTTTCGATATTTAAACCTAAAGGAATGCCTAAAGGCAGACAAGCCTGCAGAATCTGTTCAAAGTTATTTCGGCTGATTAACAGCGATTCTTTTAAGGGATTGTCAGATTCGAGAATTCGCAGGCTGGTTGCCTCGGGCACGGAAATACCTAGCCACTCAATAAACGCCAGGGTTTTTGCACTGCCGCAGGGGGAAAAAGTTAATACAACACGTCGTGCTTTTTTTCCTTGTTTTTTACATTCCATTGCATAACGGGTGAGCATATCAATGGTTGCCTGGGCATTATAAACAGCTTGTGAAATGAAAAATTCACAACCCTGCTCATCTTTAGAGATCATACGCAGATGCTCATCCCTTTTATTGGTATGGCGCTCCGCAATGGCCACGCCACCTAAATGAAAGTCTACATTGTGATCTTTCACAACCTGATAAGCATCGGCTAAAGATAATTTAATATCACCATTGGCAGAGGGACTGCCGACTAACACAATATCGCGCACTGAAAATTGGTGCCATGCATCGGACAACCAGCGTGAAAAATCAACCCCATCGCGTTGCGAAACACTTTTATAAGTGATCACCGGCTTAGCCGACTTATCATGCAAAATTTTTGAATATAAGCGCGAATCATGGGTATATTTAAAGGGGAATGGACGGGGTTTATCAATACGAGAAGTTTCATCTTGAATGTCATAAACAATTAAACCGTCATAATCAATCGAATCGAGCCTGTCTAATAATTTATCTGCAATACCCGACACCAACTCTATCGCTGTATCCTGCTTGGGTGGTGTTGTACCAATAAAATAAACCCCTTGTTTGGGATCGCTGGATTTATTTTTTAAAGACGTCAAACTCATAAGTTTTTCCTAAACATTGAGATAGCATAATTATGCCAAATTGTCGCATATTGACCAGGGTCAAACAACTAAGAAATACAGTATTAAGATGTTGATAAGCCTAATGACTGAAGCCAGAGTACAGCTATGTCCCCAAGCTACCTTAAGATGTCTATTCAGGTAGCTTGGGGACAATAGCTGGCACGGTGAAACTGTATCTCACAGTTTTTGTTATATTTTTATGCCTGAAAATAGACTAACAGTAAGCCTTCTATCAATGTAATTTACGGTCAATATTCACTCATCTTCCTGACTGCGTTTATGCAAAGACCATGCATATTTTTAGCGGAGTTGAATTTTTTCACTTGATAAACAATTTTTAGCGTAGTTTTATCGCCTATTTTCACGTTATACTTGGCCCTATTTCCCGCTACTTAAACATAATAATTATGCGAATTCCTCGTTTTTATGATCCACAAACATTAACCGTTGCCACTGACGTTAACCTTGCAAAAGATGCGATACAGCATATCCATGTTTTACGTTTAAAAGCCGGCGCACAAATAATTCTGTTTAATGGTCTTGGCGGACAAGTCCTGGCAACCTTGACTGACGTGCAGAAGCGCAGTTGCACGGCATTGATCAATTCATTTAATCAAACCAATAATGAAAGTCCATTATATCTGCACTTAGGACAAGTTATTTCACGTGGCGATCGCATGGAGTTTGTTATTCAAAAAGCGGTAGAATTAGGTGTTAATGAAATAACACCTTTATTAAGCGAACGGTGCGGGGTTAAACTTGATGATCAACGTATGGCTAAAAAACAGCAGCAGTGGCAAAAAATAGCCGTAGCAGCCTGCGAGCAATCAGGCCGTAATATCATTCCAGTTATCCATGAAACCCAAGCATTAACAACTTGGTGCGCCAGTACAGAGCCAGCCACCAAGCTAACGCTGCACCCACGTGCTAAATATTCGATTAATACCTTACCGGCAGAAATAAAACGTATTCGTTTACTGATTGGCCCGGAAGGTGGTTTAACCGATCAAGAAATAACCTTGACTGAAACATTAAACTTTACAGAAACATTATTAGGCCCGCGTATTTTACGCACAGAAACCGCTGCACTCAGTGCAATTACCGCATTGCAGTGTCGTTTTGGCGACCTCGCATAAATGCTCAATAATACCAATAAATAGGAAATAAAATGACCATTAAAATTGGGATCGTAATGGATCCAATCAAAGATATTAAAATTCATAAAGACTCTAGTTTTGCGATGTTATTGGAAGCACAATCCCGTGGTTGGGAACTGTATTATTTAGAGATGCAGGATCTTTCTTTAGAAAATGGCCGCTGTTTTGCCAGCAGTAAAAAACTCACAGTTCAGCGCGATGCCAATAATTTTTATCAACTTGAAGATGCGGTAGATCATCCACTTGCTGATCTCGATGCGGTGTTAATGCGCAAAGATCCTCCCTTTGATACCGAATATATTTATGCAACTTACCTGTTGGAACGCGCGGAACAAGAAGGCTGCTTAATTGTTAATAAACCGCAAAGTTTACGTGATGCCAATGAAAAACTCTTTACCGCCTGGTTTAGTGAGTTCACTCCCACCACCTTAGTGACACGCAGCAGTTTAAAAATTCGCGAATTTCATAAAAAACATAAAGACGTTATTCTAAAACCACTTGATGGTATGGGCGGCGCTTCAATCTTTCGGATTAAAGAAGATGATGTCAATGTTGGCGTGATCATCGAAACATTAACCGAGCATCAACAACGCTACTGCATGGCACAAGTCTTTATGCCGGAAATAACTGAGGGTGATAAACGTATCTTAATCATTGATGGCGAGCCTATGCCCTATGCACTTGCACGAATTCCAGCCTTGGGTGAAACCCGTGGTAACTTAGCCGCCGGCGGTCGCGGTGTGGCGCAGCCGCTTTCTGAAAGCGACTGGCATATTGCCAATACTATCGGTCCTACATTAAAAGAAAAAGGCCTGATTTTTGTTGGGCTGGACGTTATCGGTAACAAAATAACTGAAATAAATGTGACCAGTCCGACCTGTATACAGGAAATTGATAACGCCTTTGGTACCAACATCAGCGCTAAGTTGATGGATGCAATCGAAAAACGCATCACAAAAAAACAGTAATATTTGCAATTGTTGCCATACTCAAGGTATGGCAATAATAAGGAGCCGTCATATGGAAACCGTAAAAACAGATAATCCGACGGAAGTGCTCAACACACTGAAGGATCATTTTTTAATTGCCATGCCCTCTTTGAGCGATCCTTATTTCAAACATTCTGTTGTTTACATCTGCGAGCATGATGAAAAAGGCGCAATGGGTTTTATTATTAACTTTCCCGTAAAATTAACCCTGCAAGAATTATTAAACAATGTAGACAGTATTAACCATCATCCCGAACCTCCGTTGCTCAATCCTGTTTTTTTAGGCGGACCACTGGAGCTTGAAAGAGGATTTGTATTACACTCTCCCGTTGCCGATAACTCACAAAGTACCCAACTTAATGAGCAACTGATGATATCCCATTCCAATGCAATTTTATCGACACTGGGCACTAAAGATGAGCCGGAAAAATATATGGTAACGCTGGGTTATGCAAGCTGGGACTCCGGACAATTAGAAAAAGAGATGCATGACAACCATTGGATTACCATGGAGAGTCAAAATGACATCATATTCAGCACGCCCGTTGAACAACGCTGGATTGAGTCTTTACAACGACTGGGGATAAATCCCGAACAATTATCAACTGAGATAGGTCACGCATAACTGAGCCGTCAACACCCTTACCGCTGTTTTTTATAAAACAAGAACTGATCATCACAATAAGACTATTTAAGCCAGGACACCCATGACTGAACCATTAAAATCGCCAGAAACCCTATTAAGTTTTGATTTTGGTACAAAAAGTATCGGCGTAGCAACCGGGCAAATGATCACCGCAACCGCCCAGCCCTTAGCAGCCATTAAAGCCAATGACGGTATCCCAAACTGGAATATTGTGGAAAAAGTGATCAGCGACTGGATGCCTGACTTAATCGTTGTTGGATTACCCCTGAACATGGATGGCAGCGAACAGCCCATTACACTACGCGCCAAAAAATTTGCCAACCGTTTAAATGGTCGCTTTGGCGTTAAAGTTGCCTTGCAGGATGAGCGTTTAACCACGGCCAGTGCAAAAGAATTTATTTTTACACATGGTGGTTATAAAGCCCTTGAAAAAGGCAAAATTGACAGCGTATCAGCCGCCCTCATTCTCGAGAGCTGGATGGAAAGTTTTTATCAATAAGCCTAATGATAAAAAGTTGAATCTGTCTGCTAAAACACTCAAGGCAGTGCGTCATTTTCCTACGGGCAGACTATTTTTACGTGAGGATATCCCGCTCCCCATTGATTAAGCAAGCAAACAAGCAACTACATTGACAGTGAATAACATGCACTCCATTTGCATCAGCGATTGTCACTGCACACCGCGCCCAGTCTACTGATTGCATATCATTGAGGAAAAAACCACGCATAACACAGTGTGTTCTATCAATGTGGCGGTATATATATTAGGCAGTAAAACTGCCTTT
>JBLIEH010000184.1:0-4644 GCA_047632875.1 Psychromonas sp.
AAACAAGTGGGAGTAGATAAACTTTTATCGCGTTTCCCAGAGCAAATATCCGGGGGACAAAAACAGCGGGTCGCGTTGGCGCGATGTTTTGTGCAAAATAAGCCATTATTATTACTCGATGAACCTTTTTCTGCTCTGGACCCTGTTTTGCGAGAAGAGATGTTAACTATTGTAAGAGATTTATCTGCTACAAAAAAGGTAACGGTGTTAATGGTCACTCACCATGTATCTGATGCTGTCAATGTGGCATCACATTATCTCTTTGTAAACGATGGTGTTATCAACCGTATTGATGAGATCTCTGCACTTACCGATAACGATCAAAATGACAGCTTAAAAAAATTCTTGCAGGCAGGTTTATAGGTTATAAATTTTACCGTTAAAAAAACCGCAATTAAGCGGTTTTTTGCAAGCTATCGGTTCGCTTAACGCGTCCCAAAGACCACAATTGTTTTACCGTGAGCAGAAATAAGACCTTGTTCCTCAAGCATCTTAAGGATTCGACCAACAGTTTCACGTGAACAACCGACAATCTGACCTATCTCTTGACGAGTAATTTTGATTTGCATGCCATCGGGGTGAGTCATTGCATCGGGTTGCTTGGCAAGATCCAGCAGTGTATTTGCAATACGACCTGTTACATCCAAAAATGCCAGGTTACCCACTTTTTGACTTGTAATCTGTAAACGATCAGCCATTTGCTTTGATAAGCGCATTAAAATTTCAGGATTAACAGTGATCAGTTGATTAAATTTCTTATAAGAAATTTCAGCAACTTCACAGGGTGTTTTTGCTTTAACTGAAGCACTTCGCATTGGATTTTCTTGTTTATCAAATAAGCCTAATTCACCAATGAAATCACCTTGATTTAAGTAAGACAAAATCATCTCTTTACCTTCTTCATCCTTGATCACAACTGCAACCGATCCTTTAACTATGAAATAAAGTGTATCGGCTTTTTCCCCGGCATGAATAAGCATACTTTTAGCTGGGTATTTATGTGTGTGACAGTGTGATAAAAACCACTCCAACGTTGGATCGGTTTGAGGTTTGGTTATTATCATAAATCTCCCTTAATAGGTATGAATAGCTAATGTGCTATTTCTTGTTTTAGTTTATTCGCTAAAATAATAATGACAGTTGTGTGCATCGAATAAGGTTTTATTGTATCTCTTTTTAAGAGATGCCCATAACAATTATGCTGCTATCCTATTTTAGAAATCAGATCTTTGTCAAATAAATCAATTAATTTTGTATTAATTTATTTTTTATTATAGTTGCACTGAATAACTGCTTAAATTTTAATCAGTTATTTATTGTTGTTGTTGTTGGGATAGTTGCTCCTTACGGATAAGCGTAACGCTTTCGGAAAGCTCTGAGTAGAGAATAACAATGCGACCACGCTTTAATAAGGCAAACACTTGCACTGTTTTCTCGGCTAAAGAGATCTCCTGTTCACCGTAGTCTGTTCCCTCACGTAAGACAAAATGTTCGATTAAGTTATGTAATGTATCTGAATCAAGATCCTGATAGGGTATAAGCATAAATATTCCTCAAGTTGCTTGCACTGTTCTCCGTCGTCTATTCCCTCACGGCTCAGGTAATATAGCAAAATGTTCGATTAAGTGCTGTAATGTCTCTGCATCTAGATCCTGATATGGTATAAGGATAAATATTCCTCAAGTGATTTGAGTGTCAATGTATATTAAATAGAAAGGTAAGTATGAGTTTATTAGAAGAGTTATTAAAAAATAACGAAGAGTGGGCTGCAAAAATAAACGAAGAAGATCCTACCTTTTTTCCGCGACTTGCTAATCGACAGTCTCCTGAATATTTATGGATTGGCTGTTCCGATAGTCGTGTGCCCGCCAATCAATTATTAGGATTATTCCCCGGGGATATATTCGTTCATCGCAATATTGCCAACCTGGTTGTGCATACTGATCTAAACTGCATGTCGGTTATCAAATACGCCGTGGATGTTTTAAAAGTTAAACATATCATCATCACCGGGCATTATGATTGTGGTGGTATTCGTGCCGCAATGCAAAAGCAGTCTTTTGACTTAATTGATGGTTGGTTGCGCAATATCAAAGATATCTATGTGAAATACAGCGATAGTTTCACTGATGAAATGACGGAAATGCAACGTTTAGATTATCTCACTGAACTTAATGTTATCGAACAGGCAAAAAATGTTTGTCATACAACTTGTGTGCAGGAAGCCTGGGCAAATGGACAATATTTGACTATTCATGGGTTTATTTATTCTGTGAAAGATGGTCGCCTGAAAGATCTTAATGTGAACTTTGATAATTTAGATAAAATCAATGATTTATATCATATTCGATGAGCTCTCATTGTCTTGAACCTTCTCAGCTGTTTAAGAAATAATGAGCTATAATATTCAATGTCTTAAAAAAAAGGAAATATTAATGAAAAAATTATTACTTGTATCATTATTTTTAATTACTCCCACTCTGGTATCTGCTGCAGATTTAGACGCGGGAAAAGCTAAATCAGCTGTTTGTGCGGCATGCCATGGCGCTGAGGGCATTTCAGCCGCGCCAATTTACCCTAATTTAAGAGGACAAAAAGAAGCTTATCTGCTTTCCTCATTAAAAGCCTACAAATCGGGGCAGCGCCAAGGGGGGATGTCTATGATTATGAAACCCCAAGCGGATGCGCTATCCGATGCTGATATGGTCAATGTGGCCGCTTATTATTCATCATTAGAATAATAAGCGCTTAAATTTCCTTATCCTTATAATCAGGAGGCTGTCTTTCTAAGCCAATTCCACCCGGAGTTGGCTTTTTTTTAAGCAAAAAATTAAAAACTGAAGGCCGATAAGCCAGTTGTTGTCTATTTTGTAGCGTTTGAAAGTCAGTTCTGCATGACGGTATTAAGTAAGGGATTAATCGCAGCTAACCTCTAAATTTGTATCCTGAGACGGTGTTATTGTTTTTTATAGCCAAGGTTTGCAGTTATTCTGTAAAACGCTGTTTAATCTTTAACCTTGCCTATACTGATAGCAATTAATCAATTTGCTATACACTTTTATAACTTATACCAAATGTATTAAAGATGTGATCTTGCATTGCGTAGGAAAAACTAACACTAGCAAGGCATGAGTTGCTGGAAGTAGTTGTTCTCCTTTCACAAAATTGTATGGAACAATTTTGAACAGCTTTAGCTGGCCACGAAGTGGTGAAGAACAGGAACTTCTGAATAAAACTCATCACACAGATAGGGTTGATTCTAACCAGCAAGGCTGATCACTTATTTGATGAGTTGGTATTACATTAAGGGCAACACAATATATGGCACTCGCAAGTTTATATTGCCGCGCACTATTAGGGGTAGATGCACCAGAGGTCTTAGTGGAAGTACACTTAGGCACTGGCTTGCCGAGTTTTTCCTTGGTCGGTTTACCGGAAACATCGGTCAAAGAAGCAAAAGAAAGAGTACGCAGCGCCATTCTTAACAGTAACTTTAAATTTCCCAGCAAACGGATCACCGTTAATCTTGGGCCCGCCAATTTACCTAAAGAAGGAGGACGATTTGATTTAGCGATCGCCCTCGGTATATTAATCGCCTCGGAGCAGATTAGAGGGGAGGGCATTGAGCAGTTTGAGTGTTTTGCTGAATTAGCCTTATCCGGTGAACTGCGACCTATTGATGGTTTAATTCCCTGTGCATTGGCCGCTAAAGAAAAATGCCGCTGTTTAATCATTTGTCCCGAAAATCAAAATGAAAGTGCGTTAACCGGCGCAAAAGCTTACGTTGCCCGTAATCTTATTGAGGTCTGTGCATTTTTTCAAAAACAGCAAAGCTTACCCGAAGCACAGGCTGCGCCTAAAACCAAAGCAAAAAACCCCTTGGATATGCGCGATGTATTAGGGCAGGAGCAGGCCAAAAGGGTCTTAGAAATAGCAGCGGTCGGCGGACATAACCTGCTCTTAGTTGGTCCTCCGGGAACCGGAAAAAGCATGCTGGCCGAACGTTTTATGACGCTGTTACCCAGGTTAAGCGAAAAACAGGCGCTGCAAACCGCCGCTATCTATTCTGTTTGTGGTAAGCAACGGGATGATTGGTTTGAGCCGCCTTACCGGTCACCTCATCATAGTGCTTCTTCTGTTGCATTAGTCGGGGGCGGCGGGAAACCTAAGCCGGGTGAAATATCACTTTCTCATCGTGGTGTTCTATTTTTGGACGAATTAGCAGAATTTCCCCGCGCAGTATTAGACAGTTTACGTCAACCTCTGGAGAGCCATAAAGTCACTATTTCCCGCGCGGCAAATCAAGTCACATTTCCGGCGCATTTTCAATTGATCGGCGCGATGAATCCAAGCCCTTGCGGGCATATTAGTGGCGATTTAAGGCGCAGTACGCCGGATCAGATCTTACGTTATTTAGGGCGTTTATCCGGGCCGTTTTTAGACAGGTTTGCACTTTCTATTATGGTGCCCTTATTACCTCAAGGCACTTTGGCAGCGTCGCAGGTTGGGCAGTCACTCACAGGTGAAAGCAGTGAGATAATCAAAAGTCGAGTGTTAAAAGCAAGAGATAAACAGCAGCAAAGGCAGGGCAAACTAAATCATGCTTTATCAACCCAGGAGATAGCCTCCTATTGCCTGTTAAGT
>JBLIEH010000185.1:0-4632 GCA_047632875.1 Psychromonas sp.
ATTCCGGCACAGCAACGTGTTAATAAAAACTGGTATTCAGGCACAGCAGATGCGATTTATCAAAATGCGCGTTTTATCGAGAAAAACAATGCAGAGCATGTGTGTGTTTTTGGTAGCGACCACATCTATAAAATGGATGTCCAACAAATGGTTGAACATCATAAACAAAAAGGCGGCGCACTCACCGTTTCTGCCATTCGAGTTGAAAAATCACAGGCATATCATTTTGGTATTATAGAAGTTGATGATGAAGGCCGTATGATAGGTTTTGCCGAAAAGCCTGCCGTTGAAGATGCTAAAACAATCCCCGGTGATCCTGACCATGTATTAGCCTCAATGGGTAACTATATTTTCGAGTCAAAAGTATTACTGAAAGAGTTATATGAAGATGCTGCTAATAGTACATCGCAACATGACTTCGGTAACGATATCATTCCGAAACTTTACCCTGCTGGGAATGTTTTTGTTTATCGATTAAGTGACAATTTTATTCCCGGCGAACCCGCCACTGCTTATTGGCGTGATGTAGGTACTCTTGACTCATATTGGGAGGCTCATATGGACATGCTCAAACCTGATGCCCCCTTCTCCCTTTATAATAAAGATTGGCCGTTACATACCTATCATCCACCATTACCACCGGTAACCTTCCGCGATCCAGAAGGTTCAGAAACGGCAGTTTCTCAATCCTTGATTGGTGCAGGTTCCTATATAAACGGCGCTAATATTGAGAACTCTATTTTAGGATTCCGTAGTCATGTCTGCCAAGACGTTATTATTAAAGATTCAATTTTCCTGGGTAATGCCAAAATAGGTGCCGGTTCGCGCTTAACCAAAGTCATTCTTGACAAAGATATAGAAATTGCTCCGAATACTGTTATCGGAGAAAACTTGGAAGAAGATCGTAAGCACTTCACTGTGTCCGATGAAGGTGTCATCGCTATCGCCAAGGGCAGTAGAATAGGTTTTTAATGACTCTTTTCAGTGGGTAATGAAATCATTACCCTGATCAATTTTTATTCTAAATAAATAGGTTTCTAAGATGGCAAAAGTTCTATCAATGATTTTAGCGGGGGGGGAAGGTTCTCGCCTTTACCCATTAACTCAATCTCGTACTAAACCTTCTGTACCCTTTGGTGGTAGTTATCGTTTAGTGGATTTCGCACTCAACAATTTTGTAAATTCAGATTTATTACGTATTTACGTGTTGACACAATTTAAATCCCAATCACTCAATCAACATCTGACCCAGGCATGGGAGCTCAATAATATTACCGATACCTTTATCGATGCGATTCCAGCGCAAATGCGCATGGGCAAACATTGGTACTCAGGTACAGCTGATGCTATTTATCAAAATATTCAATTCATTGAATCCGATGAAGCGGAGCTGGTCTGTATTTTTGGTAGTGACCATATCTATAAAATGGATATCCGTCAAAAAATAACATACCACCAGGAAAAAGGTGCCGTATTGACGGTATCTGCAATCAGACTGCCTAAAGATCAAGCTTACCACTTTGGTATTATTGAAGTCGACGCAGAAGGCCGCATGATAGGTTTTGACGAAAAACCTGCGGTTAAAGATGCTAAAACCATTCCCGGCGATCCGGATCATGTATTAGCCTCTATGGGTAACTATGTTTTTGATTCTGAAGCATTGCAGGCAGAGCTAATGCGCGATGCCGCACTCGAAGATTCAAGCCACGACTTTGGTAAAGATATTATTCCTCACTTATATCCGCAGGGTAAAGTGTTTGTTTATGACTTTACAACCAATACTATTCCCGGAGAAGATCATAATGCCTATTGGCGTGATGTAGGTACCATTGAGTCCTATTGGGAAGCCAATATGGATTTAATTAAATCAACGCCGGAAATTTCGTTATACAACCGAAAATGGCCGATGCATACCTATTATCCAGCACTGCCGCCAGCTAATTTTAGAAATGGTGAAACGTCGGTTTGTCATATCAGAAAATGTTTGATTTCAGATGGTTGTTTGATTACCGGGGCATTAATTAAAAAATCTGTTTTAGGATTTAAGTGTATTGTAGGCAATGACACTGAGATTCACGAATCAGTACTGCTTGGTGACGCAACAATAGGTAAAAACTGCAAAATCCTTAAAACCATTATCGATAAAGATGTACATATTGCAGATAATGTCCAGATAGGGGTAAATTTAGAGGAAGATAAAAGACGCTTTACCGTCTCAGAAGAAGGGATTGTTGTTATCCCTAAGGGCGCAAGAATCGGCTTTTAACTTAAGCTATGATCACTGTGAGAACTAAATAACATCAGAACCGAAGCCACATTTAATTGTGGCTTCTTAGTTCTATTTTGCCTGATTATATGACCCATAAATCCCCAGGTAAAAATAAAAAATCATTTAATAAACAAGTAATCTTTTACTATTAGCTGGTTGTGCAGATTGTTAATATAATATGTAATGGCAAAACTGCCGAAGGAGTTCTCCATTGGAAAAAAAATTAAAAATTCTTTTTATCTCATCAGAAGTTGAAGGTTTCTCAAAAACGGGCGGATTAGCGGATGTTGCCAAGTCATTACCTCTTGAGTTACGTAATCAGGGCCATCAAGTTAAAATTATCACGCCATTTTATCGTGCCATTAATCATCGTGAAGATGCTCAACAGCTTTTTAATTTAGTACTCAAAACAGATTATTCTAGGCCCGATATTCATTTTCAAGTGCATCAGTTAGATTTAGAAGGCATTCCTGTTTTAACCATTGATAATGCACATTATTTTGATCGTGACGGATTATACGGGGAAGATAACCGCGCTTACCAAGATAATGGTGAACGTTTTGCCTTTTTCTCACTGGCCGCCATAAAAGCTTGTGATGCTGCGGATTTCACCCCCGATATTATCCACTGTAATGATTGGCACAGCGGGTTAGTTCCCTACCTTCTTAAAACCCGCTACGCAGATCATCTCCGTTTTGCCAACACCAAAACCATATTCACCACCCATAATGCATGTTACCAGGGGATTTTTGACAAATCTCAACTCAATATTATCCCCGAAGTGGGTTCATGCATGGATGAGCGTGTCCTGGATAATTACAGCTATATCAACTACCTGAAAGTTGGATTAACTTACAGTGATAAGATCAACACAGTTAGTCCCAACTATGCCAGCGAGCTGCTTACTCCACTGGGCTCGCATGGTATGTCACACCTTTTTATTGCGCGTATTCATGACTTTGAAGGCATTTTAAATGGCTGTGATTACAACGACTGGAACCCTGAAACGGATCCCTATATTCCGGTAAATTTCAGCTCGACGGATATCAGCGGTAAAGCAATTTGTAAAAATGCACTGCAAAAAGAGGTTGGCCTGCCGGTAAGCGATAATCCTGTGTTTAGCATGGTATGTCGTATCACGGATCAGAAAGGCTTTGGTCTGATCGTTCCAATGTTAGCGCGTTTTCTTAAGCATAATGTGCAGGTTGTGATAGTAGGCTCTGGCGATCCTTCGGTGATCGGAGAACTCAATGCTATTGCGGCTCATTTTCCTGATAAGTTTAAGTTTATAAACAGTTACAGTGATAAATTGGCGCACATGGTTGAAGCTGGCGCAGACTTCTTTTTAATGCCATCCATCTTTGAACCATGCGGTTTAAACCAATTGTATAGTTTAGCTTACGGTACACTCCCCATTGTCCGCGGTGTAGGTGGATTAAAAGATACTGTATTGGATTATGATCAGGAGCCGGACAATGCCAATGGTTTTGTCTTCTCTGATCCTAATCCAAATCAACTGCTTAATATACTGCGGCGGGCGTTATTACTCTATATTGAGCACCCGGAGGAGATGTTACGCTTGAAAACAAAAGCGATGCAATCCCATTTCTACTGGTCAGATGCCGCTAAACATTATGAGCATTTATATTACAACGCGCTAAACAATCGCCGCTTCAGATAAACAATTCGCGTCCAGACAAGGATCCACAATTAAAAAAGCCAATTCTGTTCAGAATTGGCTTTTTTACCTAATACGACGGTTTGTTTAACTTTTTTGCTTTTTTTATCAATTTTGAACACTATTATAATCTTTGCTTTATAATGCCCATTATTACCTATCGGAACTGGAAACACGCATGTCTTTTGAAGCGCTTGAGCTCGACCAACATTTATTAAACACTATTGCTAAAATGGGGCATACTCGCCCAACAAGCATTCAAACCTTAGCTATCCCGCTTGCGATGGATGAACGTGACATTATGGCAAGTGCCCCCACAGGCACAGGCAAAACATTGGCGTTTTTGCTGCCCGCAGTACAGCGTTTGATTGATTTTCCGCGTCGAAGAGGTGGCTCTGCCCGAGTTTTAATATTAACCCCGACACGCGAATTGGCAATGCAAATCAGTGGTGTTGCTTCAGAGCTTGTTGAAGGGACAGATCTTGTTGTGGGTAATATCATTGGCGGGGTTTCCTACCAGGAACAGGAAGAAGTGATTACCGATAGTGTTGATATAGTGATAGCAACACCCGGGCGTTTAATGGAATATATCGATTCTGAAGCCTTCGATTGCCGGGAAGTCGAAACCCTTATTCTTGATGAAGCTGATCGCATGTTAGATATGGGTTTTATCAGCGCGATGGAC
>JBLIEH010000186.1:0-4631 GCA_047632875.1 Psychromonas sp.
GGCAAAATAGAGTGGCCAGAAGAATATTTAGATATTGAAACCAAATGTGTCAGTGATTTTCGAGCTAAAAACAAAAAGAATTGTTTATGTATTCTCTCCCGAGCCGATGAAGTTATTGATTCAAAAGAAAGTGATTATGAGCTTACAAAATATTATCAAATTATATTTGATGAAAAGCAAGGACATAAATTCCAAGATATATCACATCATTTGCAAACTATTAAGAAATTTAAAGAGCAATAAAGGCGCACAAAATGGTGATGTTAATTGCCATTTTGTTTTTTCATATGTTTTTTAACCTCCCCCTATTTACTTTATTGCTAATCTAGCGATAATTACTTCTCAGATTTGATCTGGATCATCATAAGCAGCATCTTCATTCCATTACATTAACACACTATTATTGGTACCCAGGCTTAGCCTCTTTATGTACCGGCTAACGGGCTAATTTAAAGATCCTTTTCAGCAATCTCATTGTTATTGAATAGTGTTTTAATGTAATCGAATCTGACTGGCTAAATATAAAAATTTACGCTATTAACAAAAACTTGAGGTGTATATGGATAAAATCGTGATCGTTGGGGGAGGGGCCGGTGGCCTTGAATTAGCAACGGAACTGGGTCATAAACTTGGACGAAAGAAAAAGGCACATATTACGCTCGTTGATAAAAATAGAACACATTTGTGGAAACCTTTATTACATGAAGTTGCAGCCGGCTCCCTTGATGATGGCATTGATGCATTAAGTTACCGCGCACATGCAAAAAATCATGGATTTAGTTTTCAACTTGGAGCGTTGTCTGATATCGATCGGGAGAATAAACAAATACAGCTGGATGAATTGTTAGATAATGACGGTATTAAGATTTTACCTGAATGTAGTCTTGGTTATGACATTTTAGTGATTGCGCTGGGCAGCGTGAGTAATGATTTTAATACTAAAGGTGTGCGTGAGAATTGCATCTTTTTAGATAGCCCGCAACAGGCAAAAAAATTCCATCACCGTATGTTGAATAAATATTTACAACTTGCTGTGCATCAAACTAAGAAAGTAAACGTCGCTATTGTGGGCGCCGGGGCCACGGGTGTTGAATTGTCCGCTGAACTTTATAACTCTTTAGAACAAGTTACCAGTTATGGTTTTGAAGATATTAAAACGGCGGACCTCAACGTCAGCCTTGTTGAAGCGGGTGCTAAAATTTTACCTGCACTTCCTGAAAAAATATCAAGTTCTGCACACCAGGAACTTTTAAAATTGGGGGTTTCTGTGCGTACCAATACCATGGTAACCGAAGCGACTGCCGCAGGGTTGATCACTAAAGAGGGTGAATTAATAGAGGCTGATTTAATTGTTTGGGCAGCAGGTATTAAAGCGCCTGATTTTATGAAGGATATAGCAGGGTTAGAAACGAATAGGCTCAACCAACTGGTTGTTAAGCCAACCTTGCAAACAACGTTAGATGATAGTATTTATGCCATAGGCGACTGTGCCAGCTGCGCCTTGCCCAATGGTGGTTTTGTTCCTCCTCGTGCACAATCAGCGCATCAAATGGCTTCTTTAGTGGCTAAAAACATCAAAGCGTCACTTAATAATAAAGCATTATCTCCCTATAAATACACAGATTATGGCTCATTAGTTTCATTAAGTAATTACAGTACCGTTGGCAGTTTAATGGGCAACTTAACTAAGGGTTCGATGAAGGTTGAAGGGACTCTCGCGCGTTTAGTGTATATATCACTGTATCGTATGCACCAAGTTGCGCTTCATGGGTATATTCGCACGGGATTAATTACTTTAGTCGAAAGCATTAATAAAATATTACGCCCGCGGTTAAAATTACACTAAAATATAAAACGTGACTGAATATAATAAAACGGGGAATTAAATTCCCCGTTTTTTGTTATAGCCAAATGACTTGCTGATTCAGCATCTTCAGCATCTTCAGCATCTTCAGCATCTTCAGTAGTTTGGTGCTAGCTGCTGCGCTTAAAACAATCCTTAAGGTGTTTGCTGCTAACACAGTATAAAAGTACCCAAATTGCAAAAACAAGCTGCACAGAGGCGACAAAAGAATATTGAAAATGTTTAGCAAACAAAAAATACAACTGCAGCGCCAAGTCACTCACCACACCTAGTAATAATAACGGATAACTGTTCTGCCACAATTTCGATAAGCATTGATGCTTGTCATGATCTCTGCCACACAAAAAAAACAATAATAGGGCGATGCACCCCGAGGCTGAACCTAAATAGAAATGGATTTTGTTGGGATAAAACAAGGGTAACAATTGAGTACCAGAAGTGCGCAAAAGCACTGAAATAATTAATACTGCCCAGGTCCGCGCCAGAAAGAACAATACCAGATAGAAAAACCCTGGCGGTTTTAAATTTCCAGAAGGGCTGTAACAGTCCAAGGGATAAAGTCTAATATTCATGAACGTCTAATTTTCACTTGGCTCTGAAGCTATTGGATGCTTGGTTAATGAGTTGATTAATAATCTCTTGACTTCGCTACTGGTCGCCAGCTAAAGCTGTTCAAAAGCCTTGCGTACTATGTTGTGACATGAGAGTAACGATTCCATGCTATAACGGATGATGAATACATCCAGAGCAACTGCGAGTGAGACCTGCTCACGGATTTTAATCCATAATTCTTGGAAAATGAAAGTGCTGTTTATTAAAAACGAAGAGAAGCCTGAAAAATGCAGGCGTCTCTTCGTACTAAGTCTCTTAATTATAGAGCTATATTATTCAGACAAAATACACATAGGGCAATAAGCGTAACGTCCCTGTGGATCATTAAAGCGCGTCAATATTGCTGTTTGAGATTCTAAAGCGCTCAAGGTCTTGTATAAAACCGAGTTGATATGCAAACTCTGGGGCATGATTTTGACCGCACTTAGCAACAATTCATTAATGAGCTGTTGTTTGGTGGACAGTACGGGTTGAATAATCTTTACTTCGTAATCCTGTAGTTTGGCCAATTCACCGGCTTTTTTAACAGCATCCTGTAAATTTCCTAATTCATCTATCAACCCCAGTGATTTTGCATCTACACCTGTCCACACTCGACCCTGTGCTATTTTATCCACCTCAGCCAGTGTCATGTTGCGTCCCTGTGCAACAACCTCTAAAAACTGTTGGTATCCATTTTCTATCCCTAATTGGATAATCTCAGCAAGGTCAGGGTTGAGTGCGCGTGTTGGGTCAAAACTGGAAAGTTCAGTGGTGCCAATACCATCATTGAATATACCAAAATTATTTAATGCTTTATCGGCGCTGGCATACATGCCAAATATGCCGATTGAGCCTGTTAAGGTAGTCGGGGTGGCGACAATATGGTCAGCAGCTGATGCAATCCAGTAACCGCCGGATGCGGCAACACTGGCCATTGAAACAACGACTATTTTATCGGCTTTTTTTAATGCTAAAATTTGTTGACGAATTTTTTCTGAGGCAAAGGCACTGCCGCCTGGACTGTCAATACGGATAACAACAGCTTTAATTTTATCATCATTGAGTGTGGTTTCTAATAATTGACTAAAGCTGTCGCCCCCAATTACGTTGGAAGCTTGTGTCCCGGATAAAATTTCACCGCTTGCATGAAGCAATGCGATTTGATCTTTTTCGCCAGTGACATCATACATATCGGTTAGTGTAGATGCATAATCTGCATAACTGAGTAATTTAAAGTCATGACCCGATGTTTGCGCCTGATTTTTTAATTCGTCGAGCACGTCATGACGATTTTTAAGCGAATCGACTAAGCCTACTTGTGAAGCGTAGACTGCGGTATTGCCGGAAGCCTTAATCAGCGCAGATTTTAATTGTTTTAAAGAGGGGGAGATCGATTGTACCGTTATCTGACTGTTATCTTTACGCTGAAACATTACGCTATCAATATAATTTTTCCAGAGTTGATTTAACCAGTGTTTATTGGCTAATTTGCTGGCATCGGACATTTTGTTTTCTGTAAAAGGTTCAACAAAAGATTTGTAAGTACCTACCTTAAATATATGCGGTGTAATGAGTAATTTGTCTAATGCCTCTTTAAAATAAAGGCGATAAACAGAGTAACCCGGCAGTAAAACGATACCCTGAGGGTTAAGATAAATATTATCCGCGTAACTTGCTAACAGGTACTGTGTTTGAGTGTAATTGTCTGCAACGGCAGTAACCGATTTGCCTGTTGATTTGAAGTCATTTAATGTCTCGCCGATATCTGCAATATGATTAAGCGCCGCACCGCTTAATCCGTCAAGATCTAATAAAATATCGCTAATTCTGGGATCATGTTGTGCGTGACGAATGGTATTTAAAATCACATCAATTTGATATTCGTTGCTTTGATTTTCTTCGGATGAGATCATTTGTTTGGATATTTCACTTGCAAAGTCGACGGGGGCTGCCTGCTCGACGATATTACCCGTTAAATTTAAATGCAGGGTGGAGTTAGCCGCGATTAATAGAGGTGGTCGGTCGATGTTAACAACAAAAATGACGGCAGCCAGGATTGCAAAAAAAAGCACATTGATAATTAATAAGCGCATTATATTGAAGGTTTTGGCAATGCCTTTAAGCAGATAATATATTGATTTCATTTGCAGCCTATGAATTTTAGAGTGGAAGA
>JBLIEH010000187.1:0-4596 GCA_047632875.1 Psychromonas sp.
CCTTCAGGTAAGGTAACTTCTTGAATTCCCGTAAAATGAGTCAGTTTTTCAGCTAAAGCCTTAACATGTGAACCACCCACCCAACGATTTATTTCTGGTAATTGAGCTAATAAAGCAGCTTGGCTTTGCGGTAGGTGAATGTTGTCATTATTGACCTCACCCAACTCCTGTAATATCGATAAAATGGGTTGAATAGATTCACGTTTAATGCGCAGTGGCCGCCCGTTGGGTTGAGCTAATAAAATATCAAAGCGGTGCTGCTGCCAATCTTCATTACTGCGCAACCATTCCAATAATAGCGGCAATAACTCAATACGTTTACCTTCAATTTCAATTGATACTCCCAGGTCAAACCACTGCCCCTGCTCTTCGACTTCAATATCGATGCTGTTTATATGATCACTTAGCAATACAATATTAGCAGAAATTTCAAAGTGCCAACCCATCACTTCCAGGCGAGCTTTATGAGCGGTTAATAATGATAACCACTGAAACTCCTGAGAGCCCCCTAACTCCGGCGGTAAAATACCCAATAGCTGTTCTGTTTCAGGCTGCTTGGGATCGTACATAAACAGATCTAACAGGCACAGTTTCTCAAAATGTTTGAGCGCTAAACGTTCCTGACTAAGATCCCGATTAATAGTGACAATTTTATTGTTGCACATAAATTGTGCACGTTCCGGCTCATCAACTATGCCGGGGTTTAATTCAAGCTCACCATAACGAAAAAACAAACGAGCGACAAACAACCTTTGGCCTTTGATCTCTTTTTCGTTAAGACTCAATACAAGCTGTAACTCATCATTGATTTCACGCGTTTGATAAACCATTGGGTTGGGCAAAATAGCCTGAGGAAAACGCAGCGAGACCTGTTCGGTGAAATGGACACACTGCTGTTCGCCGAGTGGTGGTGTTTTTAATAAGGACAAAATCCAACCGCTATCAAACTCACTTTCAATTTCAGCAATTAAACCGTGATCAGTATCCAGATAAAAAGGGGTAGGTGTCGGAATTAACAACCAGTTTTCTGTATTTCCAAGACTCACCTGTAATTGTTTTAAGTCCTTCTCGTCAACCCATTGAAGTTGTAAAGGTTTATTCTGGCCAGCCTGTAAAGGCAGGTTCAAGTTCTGCCAGAAACAACGTCCTGTTGCTAATATTTTCCGCAGTGCCAGCAGATCGTTTTCGGTGTGCATTGAGGTTTTATCAAGCTTAGATACACGCCCTTCTTTGGCTAATAAAAGTTGTAAAATAGTGACGTCTTGCTCTTTCACCCACTTATAACTTTCCATCCAGGATTCATTTTCGACAACAGAAATAAGATCTTTTGCTGCAAAGACATTCGCATTTTCGCTTTTTAGAAAACGTACTGAGCCATATTCCACCTGTAAATAACGCAAGGAATGATTGTATGCGCTTTTATTAAATGAAAGGCGGAAATGCCCCTGATAAGCACTTGGAACAGGCGTAGATTTCTTTTTAGAAAGTTGACTTTGTAACAATTCAAACCAAGTTTGATAGCTGTTTTCAATATTATAATTGGGTGTGTCCGCCTGATAAGCAAGCAGCAAAGCGACGGCGTGCTTACAGTTCCAGCCGACGGGGCAGGTACAAGTACTCTGGATGATATATCCGCCTTTATTAGACGTTTTAATCGAAGCACTTGTTTGGTAAGGGGTTTCTGACGATCCTTTAACACTGCCATTGAGTTGATTTTTATCCTCATCATATTCACAAGATAACACCCGACTTTCTTTAAAGTAGCGCGTTCCACGGTCGATAATATTACGGCCGAAACTAGTGGAAATGTCTTGCGGAGTGATCTTGGGCATCTAATTAACCAACTGAAAAAATGGATCATTAATGATAGAGGTCGCGGCACCATAAATAAAGATTTATTACCATTAAGCACAAAAAATAACCTTAGAATAAGCAATATTTAAAAAAATTGACTTGTTATTAGAAGAATCCACCCGAAGTGATTGCTTACCAACACCCTGTTGACATGCATTTTTACTGCGCACTTTGAAATTATTTAATTATATAGATTGTAATAAGCACTTGCAGATCTACAGATAAACAACAAAACCTGATAACAATCCGCTGACCGGGCAAAACGAACATTACTTTTTAGCGGAAAATAAAAAAGAGCGCCTCAAAAGGCACTCTTTTTATTTGCTTTTAACATAACCAATTTAGAATATTATAAATTGGGCCCCAACCACCTTTCGGCAGTCAGCAAATCCCAGCCTTTACGCTGCGCATAATCCGCTAACTGATCCTGCTGAATCTGTGCAACGGCAAAATAACGGCTGTCAGGGTGTGAGAAAATCCACCCTGAAACCGCAGCCCCCGGGAACATCGCATAACTGCTGGTTAGCTGCATACCGATCTGCTGCTCGACATTCATTAAGTCCCAAATCACTTGCTTTTCGGTATGCTCAGGACAGGCAGCATAACCCGGTGCCGGACGAATACCCTGATATTTTTCACGAATCAGATCATCACACTCTAATGTTTCATTCGCTGCAAATCCCCAATACTCTTTACGGGTTTTCTGATGCAGATATTCAGCAAAGGCCTCGGCTAAACGGTCACAAACAGCCTGTACCAGAATCGCATTGTAATCATCAAGATCGGCTTTATAACGCTCGGCCACTTGTTTTTCGCCAATACCGCCCGTCACAGCAAATGCGCCAATATAATCGGCAATACCCGATGATTTAGGCGCAATATAATCCGACAAACAGTGATTAACAAAGGGCGGTTTTTTCTCACTTTGCTGGCGCAGATGATGACTCACTTGTAATATTTCAGTGCGCGATTGATCGGTGTAAATTTCGATATCATCACCCACACTGTTAGCCGGGAAAATGCCAACCATACCGCTGGCGGATATTTCGCCTTGTGCTTCAACGGTATCGAGCATGGCCAGTGCATCAGCTAATAAACGCTTAGCTTCTTCGCCGACAACCTCATCTTCAAGAATTCTCGGATATTTTCCCGCCAGTCCCCAGGTTAGAAAGAAGGGAGTCCAGTCAATATAGTCACGTAATACTTTAATCGACATTTTTTTAATAACCTGCACACCCAGTTGATTTGGCACTGTTGGTTGATAATTAGCCCAATCAATTTTAGCTGCGTTAGCACGCGCTCGCTGCAGTGAAACCGGTGCGCTGCGAGGACGTCTATTGGCGTATTGTTCACGTGCCCGAGCATACTCTTTATCCAATTTTTCCACAAAATCGGGTTTATGAGCGGGATTTAATAATTTCTGACAAACCCCGACTGCACGCGATGCATTAGATACATAGACCACGGGTTGATCGTAATTCTGCTCTACTTTTACCGCGGTATGGGCTTTAGAGGTGGTTGCCCCCCCGATTAATAGCGGCAGTTTTAAACCCTGACGCTGCATCTCTTTGGCAACATAGACCATTTCATCTAAGGAGGGGGTAATTAGGCCAGATAAACCAATCATATCCGCCTTTTCTGCGATCGCCGTTTTAATGATTTTTTCAGTTGGCACCATGACACCGAGATCAATGATTTGGTAGTTATTACACTGTAAAATAACACCGACGATATTTTTACCAATATCGTGTACATCCCCTTTAACCGTGGCCATCACAATTTTACCATTGGTTGCACCAACCGCTTTAGTTTCTTCAATATAAGGGTTGAGATAAGCGACAGCCTGTTTCATCACACGTGCCGACTTAACCACTTGTGGTAAAAACATTTTTCCATCACCAAAGAGATCGCCAACAATATTCATACCATCCATTAACGGCCCTTCAATCACGTCAATCGGCATTTCAGCATTAGCGCGCGCTTCTTCGGTATCTGCCACAATAAACTCGGTAATACCTTTCACTAAAGAATGGGCAATACGTTCATTAACGGGCAGGTTGCGCCATTCCAATGCCTTGCCGTCATCCACTTTTTCACTGCCGGAATCTCGGTATTTTTCCGCCAGTTCCAGTAAATTATCCGTTGCATCCGGACTGGTATTTAAAATAATAGCTTCAACGGCTTCTTTTAACTCTTTTGGAATATCATCATAAATGGCCAATTGCGCCGCATTAACAATGCCCATGTCCATACCATTTTGGATACAGTGGTAGAGAAACACCGCATGAATAGCTTCACGAACGGGGTTATTGCCTCGAAAAGAGAAAGAAACGTTAGAGACGCCACCTGAGATCATTACATGGGGTAGATTCGTTTTAATATCTTTAACCGCTTCGATAAAATCAACGGCATAATTGTTATGATCTTCAATGCCCGTGGCCACTGCAAAAATATTGGGATCAAAAATAATATCTTCCGGCGGGAAACCAACCTGATTGACCAGAATATCGTAGGAACGTTTACAAATATCAAATTTACGGGCACGCGTATCCGCTTGCCCGTCTTCATCAAAAGCCATTACAATCACAGCAAAACCATAACGGCGAATTAACTTAGCCTGAGCAATAAAATTATCAACCCCCTCTTTCATGCTGATCGAGTTAACAATCCCTTTGCCTTGTACGCATTTCATCCCCTCTTCTAAAATTTCCCATTTCGAAGAGTCGATCATAATCGGCACTC
>JBLIEH010000188.1:0-4595 GCA_047632875.1 Psychromonas sp.
TGGCCGGCAGTGATTGGAAAGAAAGTTTGAATCAGGCCATGCGTAATTTTAAGGATGAAAGTTTTATTCTGCAGTATTTATCACCCAAAGTGATCCGTGATTTAAAGCTTTTTTGTATTGTTGATGATGACAAAAACCCCTACATTGAAGTCAGCGCAATTCATGATGATGACGGCTATCAACGTATTAGGGAATCACTTGCGGGTCTCTATAATTTAGGTAATCAGGAACCTGATATACAAGTTTACAGTGTTGACCTTGAAGGTGACCGCTCATTAACCCTGCACCACAACCAGTATGACCGTAAACCACTGGGAGATTCAACGACAGAGGTTTTAAAGCATATTCATCGTTTATGGGGGTTTGATATCCATTTACATTCAATAGAAAAAAAATTGGTAACTAAAAGCTATCGCTGTCCGCCTTTTGCTCTCAATACTTAAGAACTGTTTAAGAACTATTTAATACCCAACTCTTGTGCTTTTTTGATCAACTTCCAGGCAACACGGGAACACTTTTGTTTGCCATTTTTTATCTCTAATCCGATCCCGATACTTTGGCATAAGTATAAGTATGCACTTAATAGCCCCAGATCCGAATATTTTGCAAACAGGAACGCGCCTTCTTCGTAGGCAGAATAGACATCGCCACCCTCATCGAAATCTGTCAAAGCCAGCGGGTTCCAATCTCTCCGCAAAATTTGGCTTAACAACGCTTTAAAACTATCCTCTTTTTGAGTGTGATTTTTATCCTGTAATATTTTAAATTGCTGTTTCTGGCGCGCTAATAAAGACAATAATCCTTGATTCGTTAAGTCTTCCAAATCGGGCTTACCAACATACCTAAAATCATTTTCATTAACACATTTGTATCGCAGTTCACT
Source organism: Psychromonas sp. (assembly GCA_047632875.1). Classification (GTDB taxonomy): domain Bacteria; phylum Pseudomonadota; class Gammaproteobacteria; order Enterobacterales; family Psychromonadaceae; genus Psychromonas. The sequence goes on from JBLIEH010000188.1 coordinate 884, forward strand.
GCTTGGCAAGGATACCTGGTAGGAAACCAGAGGGTTATCGGCTTCTGCTGCGTTATAATCTACGCATATGACATTTTTTGATTTAGCTTCGGGGAGTCCTGATAAGCTGTAATGCCCTACCACAACGGGTTTAACATTATTACCCAGCTGTTCATAAGCCCGCCACCACTCGGAGCGTTTTTGTATACTGCCGGTGCTATCGAGAAAGGATTGTCCCTTAGACAAGGATCCTTTTAATAAGGTCTCACATAATGCAAATAATGCATGGTTTGGATCAAATGCATTTACCCAATATTCTTCTTTTAAACTATTATCCTCATTCAGGTAGGGTTCAATGGCATTAAGGGCTTGCTCATCCCAACAGGCATGGATCGCAGACACAGATTCGAAATCGATAAAAAACGGACGTTTTTTAAACCAATTTATCCAATGTAAATATTGTTCCTCATCTTCACCTAGCATCTCTAAAAAGCTTTGATGCTGCTTGAAATGTTGGACAGAGTGTCTTCTTGCCCACTCCCCCGGCCTTAATTTGATGGCCCAACCTATTGCATTAAACTCATGATCACCCAGTAAACAATAGGCTTTATTATGATCAACGAGAGACTCCACCAGCTGCAGTAAACTTAACTGATCTCCCTCTAAACCCGGGCCGCTATCAATAAGATTACCCATGAATACCAGTTGGGTATTATCAACATTCGATTCAATATCATCAAGATCAAAAGACAGGTGCTCAAGCAGCTTAAGCAGTTTTTTATATTGGCCGTGAATATCACCGATAAAATACAGCCGCTTTATATGAAAATCATTTGACATATCATCACCCAATAACAGCATTTTTAGTGTGTGATTAAAAGTTTAGCTTAAATGCATCAATTGAGTGCTTAATTATGATTATAATTGCGGCTATCTATTAGGGCTGCCAATTTTTCTTCATTTTATTGATCGATAACAAATCAACGCCATGGGTATTCTCAAAGTTACCCGTACAGACTTTAATAATTAATCTGGCATTAAATAATTTAGCAAGCTGACGGTAAGCCTGCATTTCCCATTGCTGCACAAAGGTGTTCGCGACCACCACATTTTCGCCTCGACTTAAATGCTCTTTTGATTGGTTTTGACACCATAAATGCGCTTCTTTTAATCGCTTGGGATCAAACTGGTATTCACCCTGTTTGTTTATAAAATACATATCCGCTTCTAAATGAACGGCATTTAATGTTTTTGCCAAGGTCGACTTACCACTGCCTGGTAACCCGCGAATTAAGGTGAGCTTAGGTCCGTTCAAATGAGTTTCCCTGCAATTCATTAATCCCTGCCGCATTGGAGCTCATTTTTTTGATGGCATTTGCATAAAGAGACCAAGCCATTAAACCCGCCAGGATATTGCCGAGCATTACACCAATGAAAACCCCTTCTAACAACCATAACTGGCTTGCAACCCAAACTAAAGGCAGGTAACAAACGAACAAACGTAATGTTGAAATAAGTAATGCGCGCATCGACATCAAAAGTGAATTGCAAATAGAGACCATTAACATGCACACCCCCAATGAACTTAAACTAATGGGTACCAATACCAAATACTGATAAATAACGGCTTCGACTTGACTGTCTGCACTGAAAAAAGCGGCTAAAGGTGCAGCAAAGATAAACAGAATAGCGGCTAATATAAGCTGTAAAAGAACAGTAAAAACAACCACTATTTTAACTAAACTAATAATTGTCTTACAATCTTTGGCGCCGAATAATCGCCCGATCATCGGCGGTAGCGACATGGTTAATGCAAGCACCACCACAATAGTAAAAAATTCAATCCGCGATACCATTGCCCATCCGGCTACCGCCGCAGCACCAAAACCCGCAACAATTTTAGTCGCAATAATGGATGAAAGCGGAGGTAATAATTGACTCATCATGGCGGGCGTCATGACGGCGTTAAGTTCTTTGACTGATTGCACTATATGCAAAGATTCCCAATCAAAAGAGAGCCAATTTTTGTTCACTAACTTGGGGGAAATGATCAACAGACCAATGCTAAATGAGCAGATGGTTGCGATTGCCGCCCCCTGCAAACCTAAATCAAAATAAAAAATAAAAATGGGATCCAGGATAATATTAATAATGCTGGTTACCATCATCAAGATACCTGGTAGAAAAGTGTTACCGTGAGAGCGGCAAATACTATAAGCAAAATAAAGCATGGCGCCTAACCATGCACTGCATAACCAGACTGGCCAGTATTGATTTATATAGGGAGTCACTTCCGCCGGGGCACCTAACAAGGTTAATATTTGATCGCGTATAAACCAGATAATCAGTGCCATAATAAAGACACCGATAGCTCCCATTATAATGACTAAGCCACCCATCTGTCTGGCTCGATAATCATTTTTCTGGCCTAATATTCTTGAAATAACCGCCGTTGTCGCAATACCTAATCCCACTTGCAAACCAATAATAACCATCTGTAATGGCAGGGTAAAACCCTGTGCCGCTAGAGGCAAAACCCCAAGTTGACTTATAAAAGTACTGTCAGCCAGTTGAAAGCTCATTAAAGACAGAATACCAAAGACCATTGGCCAAGTTTGCTTCAAAATATCCCTGGCAAGGGCGATTATTTCCGTTCTGTTCATATTGACCTTCAAGCTGCTTTAAAATAATAATGACAAGTGGGTGAGAATACCATTATCAAGCAGGGATTGGGACAAAAAACGAGCTGAGCCGGAGCTTATGGCAATTTGCTTTTACATTAGCGCTTTATCTAAAAATAGGGCAATAAATAACAAGGTTAAATGGAGAATAGAGTATTTAAAAAGTTCCAATGCACCATAGGATGTTTCTGATAATTTTAATGCAGCTGCTTTATAGATAAAAATTACATTGATCAAGGTTGCGACAGATAAATACAGGTAACCCGACATATGGATTAAGAAAGGCAAAAAGCATATGACGGTCAATAATAAACTATATAACAAGATACAGGTTTTGGTAAAATCAATGCCGTGGGTGACCGGCAACATGGGTATTTTCGCTTTTGCATAATCGGCTTTACGGTGAATCGCCAGCGCCCAAAAATGCGGAGGCGTCCAGGTGAAGATGATCATCACTAATATCCACGGCTGTGCGGCTAATTGTCCGGTTTCGGAAATCCAACCCAACAGAGGCGGCATGGCGCCCGCTAATCCGCCGATCACAATATTTTGCGGCGTGGCACGTTTTAAAAACATAGTGTAGACAAAGGCATAACCCACCAGCGCAACCAGCGTCAGTTGTGCGGTTAACCAATTTGCGGCAAACACCAATAAACTAAAGCCCAGGGCCCCTATTAGCGCGGAAAAAATCAAAGCTTGCCTGCGGGAAACGACTCTTCTCACTAAAGGCCGGTTTTTTGTGCGCGCCATTTTTGCGTCAATTTTGCTGTCTACAACATGATTAATCACCGCAGCACTGCCCGATAACAACCCTATCCCTAACAAACTTAACAGCTGAACAAAATAACCGCGCCCCATATCAGGTGCTAAGGCCAACCCGACCAATGCGGTTAAGACCAGTAATGCCACCACCTTGATTTTACAAAGCTCTAAATAGTCACTTATTTTAGGCGAGTGCCTCTCAACTAAAGGGGGATTATTTAATGCAGCACTGTCCGTTGCTGTATTGTGACTGATACTATTCGCCATCATTTCTCTCCAGAAAAAGTATT
>JBLIEH010000189.1:0-4581 GCA_047632875.1 Psychromonas sp.
TAATCTCCTATATGCCTTTGGTCAATAAAGCGATCACCAATAGCCTCTTTAAACCGCAAAATGTGGTCGTACTGCAGCGCAGCGAATGCCCCGCGGAACTGACTCCCGATAGAGATATTAACTGGTTGGATGAGGTCGCTATCGCCACTCCCCATGATTGTGTTCCAGTCAGTGGTTGTGATCCGCTGTATATACTTTATACCTCGGGGACAACGGGAAAGCCTAAAGGTGTTGTCCGTGAAAACGGCGGCCATGCCGTGGCCATGAAATACAGCATGTCGACCATATATGATGCCAAACCGGGTGATGTTTATTGGGCAGCATCGGATGTCGGCTGGGTCGTAGGCCATTCATACATAGTTTATGCCCCGTTAATTCAAGGCTGTACAACTATTCTTTACGAAGGAAAACCGGTCAGAACACCTGATCCAGGAGCTTTTTGGCGGGTCTGCGAAGAATACAAGGTGAACATTCTGTTTTCAGCTCCCACCGCATTTAGGGCAATTAAAAAAGAAGATCCTGAAGGCGAGTTAATCAAACAGTATAAGATGCCCGCTTTACGTACTATTTTTATGGCCGGAGAACGTTTAGATCCCCCTACGCTGGAATGGGTACAGTCCAAAACCCACCTTCCCGTGGTGGATCACTGGTGGCAAACTGAAACGGGTTGGGCTATTTCAGGCAATCCTCTGGGATTAGAGAATTTTCCGTTGAAAGCAGGATCTTCGACCAAACCTATCCCGGGTTTTCAAATAGATATTTTGGATGAGACAGGCATGCCTCTACCGCCTAACACCCAGGGTTTCATTGTTATTAAATGCCCTCTCCCACCGGGTTGCTTAGCAACGGTTTGGCGCAATCAAGATCGTTTTCAATCCGGGTATTTAAGCCAGTTCCCGGGTTATTATGTCTCTGGAGATGGCGGTTATATAGATCAGGATGGTTATCTGTTTGTGATGGGCCGGATTGATGATGTGATTAACGTCGCCGGACACAGATTATCCACGGGAGAGATGGAAGAGGTTCTGAGTGCCCATCCCGATGTGGCCGAGTGTGCCGTTATCGGCGCACATGATGATTTAAAAGGACAAATGCCACTCGGTTTTGTGGTATTAAAAGATGGTCATTATTCCGTCGATGGTAATGTTGAAAGGGAGCTATTACAAAAAATACGTGACGACATTGGCGCTGTTGCCAGCCTTAAACGGGTTATTGTGGTTAATCGGTTGCCTAAAACACGATCCGGTAAAGTGCTGCGCAGAACCATTAAACAAGTTGCCGACGGTGAGCAATATACTATGCCTTCTACTATTGAGGATCCGAGTAGCATCACGGAAATAGAAAGCGCCCTTCAACCTCAGTGAGCAGCACAAGCCGTTAAGTGCAACTTTCTTTCGTTGCGCTTAACAGCATTATTAGCAGCGCGTTTTTCTGTAGGTTCTTTCGGGTCTACCTACCGTGCCGTAGTGTAAATCTGCCTGTAATTCACCAGCAGCAATAAGGTGCTCCAGATACCTCCTTGCCGTAGTGCGACTTGCCCCGATCAACTCTCCCGATTTATCTGCTGTTATCTGATCCTGATCATCAAACAACACACGTACTTTATCCAGGGTCATCTTATCGATACCTTTAGGCAGTCGCCCTCCCTGAGTAGTGCCGGTGAAGGCATTAAAAATCATTGAATCAACCACACTCTGATCTAAATCATCTATACTGCCAAACTTGTTTTTTTGTTTTAAATATTTATGCAGTGCTTCCTGCAGACGTGAAAAGACCACGGGTTTAAGCAGATAATCAACGACTCCACCACGCATAGCCTGCTGTAATGTTTCGACCTCTCGGTCCGCTGTAATTAAAATCACATCGCAGGCATGCTCCTGTTGGCGCAGATACCTTAAAATATCCAGGCCATTACCATCGGGAAGATACAGATCTAATAAAACCAAATCCGGTGCTAACACTTCTAATAATGTTTCCGCCTCATTTTTACTCGCCGCAATGCCGATCGCTTCAAAACCCTCTATTTTCATCAAATTACGGCGATGGATTTCGGCTATGCCTAAATCATCTTCAATGATTAACACTTTAATATTCTGATTATTTAACATTTATCCGCCCTTAGTCAGGATTTTAGGTATATAAGCGATCATCCGTGTTCCCTTGCTGTCTTTACCTTCCATCATCAATTGACCTTTATAGTGAGTAATAATTTGATTTGCCAAATAAAGTCCGACGCCACGATCCTTACCCCCTTTACTCGACACGCCTTTTTGTATCAGTGCTTTCTGCTTGAACTGTTCCGGTAAACCACAACCATTATCTTCAACCTCGATAATGATTTCCTGCCCGTAATCTGTGATACTGATGGATACTTTTTTATCTTCTTTATTCAATGACCGGGCAGATACACAGGCATCAAAGGCATTATCTATAAAATTACCTAAAATGGTGACCAGATCTTCCGGGCGCATATGTTCTGCCAGTTTCTGCAGCCGCGAACCGTCGTCGATTTCTAGCACTAAGCCCAATTCTCTCGCTCTTTCACTTTTACCCAATAACACCCCTGCAATAATCGGCTCTGCGATCGCTTCACGCAAAAATTGAATGAGATGCTGATAACGCTCTGTTTCCTGTCCGATTAAACGTAATACTTCATCCGTTTTCCCGAGTTGAATCAAGCCGCTGATTGTATTTAACTTATTTCTATGCTCATGGGTTTGGGAGCGTAATAAATCTGCATATTCGCTAATTTGTGAGAGTTGTTTAGTCAGCTCAGTAATTTCATTTTTAAGCCGAAAGCTGGATACCGCGCCGACGACTTCCCCTTCAACGACAATCAGCTGCCGATTTGCGATAATCGCCTGACCATTAAGAATAGCATCGACATCGGTATCGGCATGATGAGTTAACAAAACATCCGCTAAATCACAGTCAGGTAATACTGTGGTTAGATGTTTATGCAGCACCTGTTCACTTTCAATATTTAAGATTTTGCAGGCATTTTGATTAATAGAAGTGACATAACTGTTTTTATCGATGCTGATAATGCCTTCTTTGATGGTGCTTAAGGTGACCTGCAGTTCCATATAAAGCCGGCCAAATTCCTCCGGTTCAAACCCCAAAATAGCATGCTGAAAACGCCGCGCGGTAAAATTAGAAATAACCGCATTGGCCAGCACGACCAGCAATGCCATGGTTATCAGAAAGAACAGAAAATGGTAAACTTTCTGATCAAGGGTGGTGACTAAATAACCCACGGAAACAACCCCGATGATATTGCCCTCGGGATCATAAACAGGCGTTTTACCACGGACCGAGTTACCTAATGAGCCTTTTGCATATGAAATATAGGAGAGGCCTTCAATTAAAGCATCATCATTATCCCCGCCTTGCATCTTCTTGCCAATTCGATCGGCTAAGGGATGTGAATAGCGAATACCCTGGATATCACCAACAACAATAAATGCCGCATTAATTGTACTGCGCAGCGATTCTATTTCATTCTTAATTACTTGCGGATCTTTATTGAGTAAGGTATCAACCACCATAGGAGTAGCCGCTAAAAATTTTGCAACGCCTAAGGCTGTGTTGCCACTGTCCCGTACTTCCCAATCTTTTAAATATATGAAACCCGCTACGGATAAAATTAAAAGTTGAATTAAGCCGGAAAAGCTCATAATAAACAACAAACGGCGTCTGAAACTAAGCTTGCTCCATTTATAAAAATGCTTAGTTAGCATTGTTAGTCAGCATAATTAGATTCATTTGATTGAGGAGAATTGATTGAACATTACCAGTAAACGATAATCATTACTCAAGCACAGCTTTCAATAATGAAAGAAAAGAGAAATTTATTTGTGCTGTTAACTACTATTTTTGAAATGCACCGGTAAATCTATTCTGCTATTATTACCCATCTAATCTATTCCGAGACAAGGCACACTTGTTTCATCTAAATTTTTATATAGGAAGTTGTTTATGAGTCTTGCCCATAAAGTATTAGCTGTTAATAATGATCTCCCCATCCGCTCCGATCAGCCTGTACACAGTGGTAAAGTACGTTCAGTTTATTGGTTAACAGAATCCGATAGCCGACGTTTAATCGCAGATAAAGGGTACGATGTTGCTGCCGATGCGCCACTTGCTATAATGGTTATAAGCGATCGTATCTCTGCTTTTGATTGTATATGGCACGCAGAAGGTGGGATGAATGGCGTACCGGGCAAAGGTGCTGCTCTTAATGCTATTTCTAACCATTGGTTCAAATTATTCAAGGAGCAGGGGTTAGCGGATAGTCATATTCTAGATATCCCACACCCGCTAGTTTGGATAGTGCAAAAAGCGCGTCCGGTAATGATTGAAGCAATTTGCCGTCAATATATCACCGGTTCAATGTGGCGCTCTTACGAAAAGGGGGAACGTGAATTCTGCGGGATTGAAATAGCTGAAGGCTTGAAGAAAGACCAAAAATTACCTGAATTACTGATCACCCCTTCGACTAAAGGTGTTCTTGAGGGAATTCCTGGCGTAGCAGCGGTTGATGATGTCAATATTACCCGTCAAAATATCGAAGATAACTTT
>JBLIEH010000190.1:0-4525 GCA_047632875.1 Psychromonas sp.
AGCGCGGGTAACTTGTGAAAATCCGCAATTGACTGACCTATATCTGCAAAGGTTTCCCGTAACCCGATTGAACCGGGCTTAACGGACTGACCGTAGAAAATAGCTGGAATGTGCTCGCGAGTATGATCCGTCCCTTTCCATGTCGGGTCACAGCCATGGTCTGCAGTTAACACCAGCAAATCATCTTCCGCCATTAACGACAGCATTTCCGGTAAACGCTTGTCGAAGTATTCCAAAGCGGCAGCGTAACCCGCTACATTACGGCGATGGCCAAAGTCAGCATCAAAATTAACAAAATTAGTGAAGATGATAGTTTGATCTGTGGCCTTTTTGAGTTCTTCTAAACTGGCATCAAACAGGGCTTCTAAACCGGTTGCTTTGGTCGCTTTAGTGATACCTTGCGCGGCGAAAATATCTGATATTTTTCCGATACTGACAACCTGACCGCCGGACTCCTTCATACGATCAAGTAGGGTGGGTGAGGGTGGTTTCACAGAATAATCATGGCGGTTGCCGGTGCGCATAAAGTTGCTGCTTGCCGATCCGCTAAACGGGCGGGCGATAACGCGTGCAACATTGTATTTATTCACTAACTCACGTGCCAGTTCGCAAAGTTTATACAGTCTTTCAATACCAAAAGTGTCTTCATGACAGGCTATCTGGAAAACGCTATCTCCCGAGGTATAAAAGATGGGTTTACCGGTTTTAAGGTGCTCTTCGCCGAGATCCTGCAAAATAGTGGTACCCGATGCATGGCAATTCCCCAGATATCCGGGTAAGTCAGCACGCTCGACCAGTTCGTCCAATAACGCCTGCGGAAAGCTATTTTGTTTTTTATCAAAATAACCCCACTCAAACAAGACCGGCACGCCGGCGATCTCCCAATGTCCGCTGGAGGTGTCTTTTGCCGTGGAAATTTCTTTCGCGTAACCGTAAGCGGCAATAGGCTCAACTAAGGGATCTAATCCGGCAGGGAAAGTGGATGAGCTTTCCGCACAAGCGCGTCCAAAACCCAGTTTGTTTAAGTTTGGTATATTAAGCGGCCCGCTGCGCCCCTCGTTCGCTTGACCTTTTGCACATTGTTCAGCTATATGACCCAGAGTATTTGAGCCCTGATCATCAAATGTACTGCCGTCGGCTAATGAGCCAATAAATTTATCGGCATCAGCGGCGCCGCCAACACCAAAAGAATCAAGTAATAAGATAATGGTACGTTTCATTAGTAACCTCCAGTTTCAGTGGCTTTATCAGCCAAATTTAGTTCCGACAATAAAGCGCCTAGTAAGCTAGATGCGCCAAATCGAAAATGTTTCGTGTTCACCCAGTTATCGCCCATAATGCTACCCGCAAGTTGCATATAATCATCGGCAGTCTGTGCATCCTTAACACCGCCAGCGGCTTTAAAGCCAACATTACGACCAGACTCTTTGATCGCTTCAAGCATCACTTTAGTCGCTTCTAAAGTCGCATTAACCGGTACTTTTCCCGTTGATGTTTTAATAAAATCGGCGCCGGCATTGATACAGATTTCACTGGCTGCTTTTATTAATTCAGGAGTCTTTAATTCCCCTGACTCAATAATGACTTTCAGGGTGACTTTATCACCACAAATATCTCTGCAGGCTTTAACCATTGTGGCACCGATCTCACTATTACCCGCCATCAGCGCGCGGTAAGGAAAGACAAGGTCAACCTCATCGGCGCCATAGGCAACGGCGGCCCGCGTTTCTGCCAAGGCGATATCCAAATCGTCATTACCATGCGGGAAGTTGGTGACCGTCGCAATTTTAATCTGCGGCGTGTTTTGCAACGCCAGGGTTTTACGCGCAATAGGTATAAAACGCGGGTAAATACAAACTGCCGCCGTATCACCTGCTGCAGAGTGCGCGTCTTGACAGAGTTTTATCACTTTTTGATCGTTATCATCATCATTTAAGGTGGTGAGATCCATTAATTGTATGGCTAAACGAGATGCTTGATGTAAGTCGCGCATGATTTTTTTCCTTTAATATTGATGATTACTGCTTATGTTATTATTTAATGAGTATTGTATTAAGCAACACTTAAGGCAAAGAATATACCGACTAAGGTTGCGCTCATAAAATTAGATAAGGTACCCGCAAGTACGGCTTTTAAACCCATTCGAGCGATATCAGGTCGGCGAGAAGGGGCCAATACACCCAGACCACCTAACAAAATAGCCATAGAAGATAAGTTGGCAAAGCCACATAGCGCCACGGTAATAATGACTTGAGTGTGTTCGCTTAGGGTGTCTTTAATGCTAACAAAATCAATATAAGCAACAAATTCATTAACCACCAATTTCTGACCCAATAAACTGCCTGCCTGCATTGCCTCAGACCACGGAATGCCTAGAAGGTAGGCAATCGGAGAGAAGGCATACCCTAAGATTTGCTGCAGGGTCAGCGCTTCCAGACCAAATAAACCACCGACGGAGCCTAAAATAGTATTCACTAATGCGATTAATGCGATAAACGCGATCAGCATACCACCCACATTCATTGCCAGCTTAAGACCATCACCCGCGCCGACTGCCGCCGCATCAATAACATTAACCGGTTTGTGTTCTTCTTCATCAATCTCTGACTCCGATAAAGTGTCGACGGGTTTTTCTGTTTCAGGCTCCAAGAGTTTCGCCATTAATAAACCACCGGGCGCGGCCATAAACGATGCGGCAATAAGGTAATCAAGACTAACCCCTAATGATGCATAACCCGCTAATACTGCACCGGCAACCGATGCCAGACCACCCGACATAACGGCAAAAAGCTCTGAGCGTGTCATGGTTTTTATGTAGGGTTTTACGACCAATGGTGCTTCAGTTTGTCCAACAAAAACATTCGCCGCCGCTGACATGGACTCGGTTCTGCTGGTGCCCAATGCTTTTTGCAAGCCACCGCCGAATATTTTGATGACAAACTGCATCACCCCTATGTAATAAAGTACGCCCATTAATGAAGCGAAGAAAATAATGATGGGGAGAACTTTAAATGCAAAAACAAAACCGCCTCCGCCAAATATTTCAAACATCTTCCCGGAAACAAGACCGCCGAAAAGAAACCCGATACCCGCATTGGCACTGTCGATAACAGCTTGTACCCCGTTGGATATGCTACCCAATATGCTTGCGCCAGAGTCCGTGAATATGACAATAGCGGGTATGGCTGCTTGAATAATAAAAGCTCCCCCTATGGTTCGAAAGTTAATTGCTTTTCTATTACTGGAAAATATTACCGCAATTAACATCAGCGATAATATTCCGACTAAACCCATTACAATTTCCATTTTGTTTCTCCATTTTATTTTGTCAATTTGATTAAAAAACTTTTAAATAAGCTGTCTGTGAGCCGCTTTATTTAGTTAATACTTTAAGGGACTTTTAATTTGTATTTATTAAAAATAAAGCGTCGTAATATTGTTCTTTCACGCATTTTTTTTTATAAAAAACGATTCTTGGAATCGAGTAATTGAGCGCAGTTTATTTACTAAGCCCCCCTTAAAATGTGATCTAGCCCTAGAGAATAATGAATATTTTAATCTTATTGAATCTATTCACATAATATGTTGTTTTAAATATAAGCTACTCTTTGATCGTTATTTTGTGGATTATGACGCATAAAAGAGGGCGGGGGTTAATTAATTGACCGGGTTTATATACAAATAAATTACTTTAATAGGATTATTCGGGAATCATTAGATGGCTTGGCTATTAAGAGGATCACATGTTTACATTCACTAAAGATTTTAACTGTTGCAAAACCGTACATTGTGAAAATTTTGCCGTGGAAAATAGTGCTGATTACATTCAAAAAAGTCGGCAGTTAGGGTATTTGTCCATTGCCTGCACATTATGCGGCAGTTACCCGCCATGGGTAAATAATGAGCTGGTTGAACAAATTATAAATGAAAAAATTGAGGTTAATTTCGCCCGGAAATTAACCGCTTGCCCTAAGTGCGCTAAATATTTTTTCTTCAGTAAAAGCACTAAATCAATATCACATGGTTACACATCAGCAGGAACGCAAAGAAAAAGATGCGCTGCTTGCCATGCTGTTTTTAGCCAGGCAAACTTCAAAAATATTAGTGCGCTTAGACTTATTCTAAGCAGCATTATGGCCAACCAGGAAATAAAAAAATCCATTAAAACAACGGGACTGTCGGCTAGATTGTATTATTTTTACCTTGAAAAATTAGCCCAGATTTTTGTAAACTTTAGCCGTTTAAATGAAGAAAAAGTGATCCACAGAGAATACTTGGCACTCTACACTCAGGGTAAGGTGGTTCATCTTGCTCATAAAAGAGGTTTTTATAGCTTACTGACTTCAGAGACTGAAAGCGGTTACCTTCTTCTACAAAACAATAACTTAACAAGGGAGTGTTTGGCTAAGGAAGCTGTCTATGATGCGCAGGAAAATACAATAATATCTGTCAATGCTAACGCTAATTTAGAAATGCTGCTTATCGATAGATATGACCAACACTTGAAAAGAAAACATTTTGAGCA
>JBLIEH010000191.1:0-4497 GCA_047632875.1 Psychromonas sp.
AAGATAAAGAATCTCCTTATGTAAACTTAATCGTTGCACGTGAAGATAATGTCAATGCTGAAAATGTCCAAAATTTTCTTAAAGCATACCAGACAGACACTGTTTATGACGCTGCAATGAAAATTTTCAAAGATGGAGTTGTTAAGGGCTGGTAAGCAGTCTCTTTTAACTAAGTGTTTGTGATAGACAAAATAAAAAGTATTGATCCGGGGCCTATTTATCTTTCGGAATTGTTTTTGCAGCAGTTTGTAGATTCTTTATACAAGGCAGAGCTTATGCAGTGTAGTTACTCTACATAAATAAGCGATAACGCCGTAGAAAGGAGCTACAAACGCTGCCCGAAGGGTTCGGCTAAAAGCGTTTTACTTTTTGTTGCGAGGTATTTACTTAGAATGACTAAGCTGCACACCTCGCGCCGCGATTAAAACACTTTTATCTCGAACAAAAATTAATCACGAAAGATGAATAGGTCCCTAAATACTTTTTTTTTTGCGTGTTGGGTTAATATAAATAATCAATATGCTAATGACCACCGGGCGGTACAATGAAACTTGCTATTATTGGATTGGGTGATATTGCGCAAAAAGCGCATTTACCCGTCATCACTCAAATCCCGGGGCTCGAGCTGCTGCTTTGTACGCGTGACAAAAACACCTTAAAAAAACTTTCCCGGTTGTATCGTATTGAGCAGTTATATACAGATTATCGCGCCTTAATTAAGGCCGGAGTTGATGCGGTAATGATCCATAGCAGCACAGATTCACATCGAGAAATGGCCTCCTTTTTTTTACAGCAGGGTATTCCAACCTTTGTTGACAAACCTCTTGCCGATAATGCCTTCGATTGTGAAATTCTCTATGAATTGGCCGCAAAGCATCGACAACCTTTATATCTGGGCTTTAATCGACGTTTTATTCCTTTGTATAATCAGTATCTGCCTGTCCTTCAAAATCCTCAGGAGCATTCATCTTTATTATCATTACGTTGGGAGAAAAATAGATTCAATCAAGCCGGTGATATTCGAACCTTTATCTTTGACGACTTTATTCATCCGCTAGACAGTGTCAATCTGGATGCTAAAAACAACTTGGATGATGTTTACCTAACCTGGCAGTTTAAAGGTCAGCGCTTAGCCCGTGTAGATGTGCAGTGGCAACAACAAAATACCTTATTGCACGCTTCAATGAATCGTGTTTATGGTATGACCAAAGAGCGCGTCTCAGGGAGTTATGAAAACAGTGCTTTTGAGTTTGATTCCTTTGTCTCGGGTAAACGCTGGCAGGATAATCAACAATCTGTCATTACTCTGCCTGACTGGACGCCGATGTTAACCGGCAAAGGCTTTACCGGGATGATAACCGATTGGTTAAGTGTGGTGGAAAATGGCAAGTTAGATCAGTCAGTTGTGGATCGTAACCTTGCAACGCATCAATTAGCCGAACTCATTTGCCAGAAGATATTGGGATAATAGCCATTTTACCAGCATAATAGTTGATCACTTCATTAACAGGTTTGCTATTATTGTTTTTTGTATGGCAGAACTGGAACAGCATGAATAGATATCCTGTGATTGAAATCCCCTTTAATAACCGCAACCAATGCTGGTTTTGTAGCGAGCCGAAGGACAAAGTCATTCCCTTTCCTAAATACACTAGCGAAGAGAGTTTGATAACCCATGCGCCAATTTGTGTGCCGAGCTGTAACGAATGTGCCGCTATGGTTCAGCGTACGGCATTCAGTTCATTATTTTCCTACCGGGATGCGATAAAAAAAGGGTTAACGCTCAAACATCAGAAAACCTTGGCGATAGGATCGAATTGGACCAAGCAGGAGCTGGCTGATTCTGAACTTGAAGGCAGTGCTTTTGAAGGTTTTAAACGCAGTGCATGGTTTATGTTTGAAATGATCCAGGCACGTATTAATTATCAGGGTTGGGAACTGCGGATAAATAACGAAAAGCTCTATCTTGAACAAGAAAATGAAGCTTTTGATTTTGATGGTACAAGTTATGTCAATCTTGACAGTGCCATTATCTATGCGATTAAAACCTTCCATCTTGATGAGCAGTTATTCACCCGGGTATTAAGTGTGATCGGCAAAGATAAGTTTGGCCAGGCTATCCGCCTGTGTCGCTTGCATCCGCAATTAACCAGTAAAAATAGAGAAGGTGTCTTTTTGGAGATTTTAGAGAGTATTGGCTTGTAAGCGACAATAGTGAGGTTTAAAAGCTATTAACAACACAGAGGCTTGTAAATATAAGGGTGCCGTCTATATCAATATAATCGGCATCGGTTTCAATCAGGGTATAAATGGGTTGGGCGGTGAACTGACGCCCTCCCTGAGTCACTTTTTGCACCTCTAGGCTGATTTCTGCATTTCAAATGGTCATCTATATATAATCGATGATTCATAAAGCCTTCGTATTAAGTGATAAAAGGTAAATTGTTCAGTATGGTGATGATGTCCTAACCTGACAGAAGAAATTATCCTTAGCGGCTTACGGCGCTTAATAAATGGCGCAAAGCAGGCTGGGAATAATTGCTCATCTAAATTGCCTATCTAAATTGTAAAAAGGGGAGGGTGCCACATGGACAATGAAAAACCTACTGAAGAAGAGTTAAATGCCTGGATAGAGAAGGTCCATTTTGGCAGTTGCTGCAGTGATCCTATCGATCCACCGGATTTGGTAGATAAAACTAAATTGCCGGAAACTGAAGAATAGACATCGAAGAAATAAGCGCATAGCCTGTGTTTAAGGTACCAACAGTGATATTAGAAATAGGAGAGACTCCTCTTGGACGGTGATGTGACCATTTTTTATTTAGAAATGAACGCCCCTGAACAGCTGGTTGAAAAACCGCCCGTTGAAGGTTTAACTATTATTGAGGCTGAAATTAAAGAGTTTCGTTTCAATAAATACCTCTATAGTTTGATCGGTGAAAGCTGGCAATGGGTTGATAAGCTCAAGGATTCCCAAAAGCAATGGCAAACCCATGTAGAACGGGATCAACTCAGAACTTGGGTAGCTTATTATAGGGGAACAATAGCGGGTTATTTTGAACTTGAAATTGCCGATAATGGTGATGTTGAGATCCTCTATTTTGGACTGGCACCCAAGTTTATCGGTCAAGGTTTTGGTGGTTATCTCTTATCAACGGCCGTTAAACATGCCTGGCATTTATGCCATGGCAAACGTGTCTGGCTGCATACTTGCTCACTTGATCATCCGCGAGCATTGGCCACTTATCAAGCCTGTGGTTTTCAGTTATATAACCAAACTATTTGAAAAAAAGGAGTGAAAAATGCTAAAAGGAACACATCATACGGCGATTATCTGCTCTGATTATGAAAAATCGAAATATTTCTATACGGCTGTGCTCGGATTAAAGGTGGTTGATGAAAATTACAGAAAGGAACGTGATTCTTATAAGCTTGATTTGCAGTTGCCCGACGGGTCGCAAGTGGAGTTATTTTCTTTTCCAGATTTTGCACCCCGAGCCGGTTATCCTGAAGCATTAGGATTAAGGCATCTTGCCTTTACAGTGGAATCAATGGATCTGGCTTGTAAGCATTTGCAGTCCTTTGCTGTTGCCGTGGAGCCCGTTCGCATTGATCCCTATACGGGTAAAAAATATACCTTCTTTAAGGATCCCGATAATCTTCCTTTGGAAATATGCGAGTGATATGCCAGCAGCCAGGACAATAATTTAACCAAGTGCGGCTGGCTGACCTGCTTGCATTTCAAAAAGTGTTATTCAATTATACCTAAATTAGTCGCATGAAAACGCAGATGTGTGTCAATGAAACTGGCAATAAAATAATAGCTATGATCGTAACCCTGGCGCATATTTAAGATCAGCGGATAATCATTGCTGTCGGCAGCTATCTCTAAACTATCGGTTTTTAGTTGCTCTTCTAAAAAATCATCTTTATCACCCTGATCAACTAACATAGGGATTTTTTGTTGCGCTACAGTCATTAATTCACAGCTATCGTATTCTTGCCATTTTTTTGGATCAGCACCAAGATAAGCGTTGAACGCTTTTTTACCCCAGGGGCAATTGACCGGGTTACTAACGGGACTAAAGGCAGTCGCCGATTGATAGAGGTCCGGATTACGCAGTGCAATCATCAATGCACCATGTCCGCCCATTGAGTGACCGCTAATAACGCGCTGTTGATTGACCGGAAAATGATTTTCGATGATCTTAGGTAGCTCATTCACCACATAATCATACATTTGGTAGTGTTTATTCCAGGGAGCCTCGGTGGCATTAACATAAAAACCCGCTCCTAAACCCAGATCGTAAGCTTGCTTTGGATCATCTGCTACACCTTCTCCACGCGGACTGGTATCGGGCGCGACAATAGCAATTCCCAATGTGGCCGCCATCTTCAAAGCCCCTGCTTTCTGCATGAAATTTTCATCTGTGCAGGTTAAGCCGGATAACCAATACATCACTGCTACTTTTTTGCCGTTAGCGGCTTGCGGTGGTA
>JBLIEH010000192.1:0-4493 GCA_047632875.1 Psychromonas sp.
GGAGCTAAAGACAAGAAAATGTCTGTGTAATGAGTCGTGCCTTGTTTGATTTATCAATAAAAGATCCTAAAATTTAATGCCTTTAATGCCTTTGATGTTTAGGTGAGGTGGATTTGTTATTAAGTTAGGTTAAATAAGGAAAATTATCATGACTGAAAAGAAAGTTTTGCCAACAACGAGTTTTACCGGACTTGTCCGGGTAAAAAAGAATTACACTCCTCTTGCTCAAAGTTCAATATTCAGCTCGAAAGTGTCGATAGGTGAGTTGTTAGATGCACACAAAAAAATCCAGGACCTGGGTGGCGGTGCGGCCGCCTCTGGTGGTGAGTTGGTTGGCCCATGGTATGCGTATAAAGAACTAACAGAAGGAGCTTCTGTTTCCCAAGAGCAGATTAAAGTTTTAGTAGAATCTGGTGTCATTAACCGAGAGGTTACCCTTAGAGAGCTTATCACAACAGGACAGGATTTTTCTGGGCCAACTCTTGCCGCAGGCGGCGAACTGGTTGGCCCCTGGTACGTTCTCAAAGAAGGTTCAAACGCGATAGAAACCTTAGGCGAAATCAGATAATAAGTATTCAATTAAGAGGGGGCTAACGCCCACTCTTTTGAACATATATTCTATGGAGTGGAAATCATGTCTGAATATGAAATGACATCACTTGATTGGTTAGACAAGCATTTAGATTTATTTATACCTCCTTTGGATGGGGCAGTTTTTGATCATAAATTACTGCAAAGGACGGGCGAATTAGCAATATTATACCGGGCGTTGTACAAAAGTGGTCATGGCTCAGTTGATATGCTGGAGCGCTGGAAAGCTCACTTTACTGCCTATATAGAAAGTGAAGAATTAGCGGAAACGGCACGTAAAAATTTAGGTAGCGCATGGGCATGGCTGATGCCGTATTTTATATTCAAAGATATTCATGGCATAACCGTTGAAACTCATGAAAAAACGATGGAATTCGTCAAAGAGTCAGGTTTTCCTAATGTTTCAGAAGTCGTGCCTTATCGAAACATGGATAGGCATTATTTTTTAGCAATGAATTATTGCTCTGTGTTTGATGCTGAAAATTTAATTGAAAACACCTCACTCTCATCTTGCCTGAACCTGCTAACAATCAATAGAGAAACCGCTTATAGCATTACCCATAGTTTTTTTTATGTTTCTGATTTTGGTCTAAAAAAATTGAAACTAAATCACAGTTCCAATCAAAAATGCGTCGCTATTATTGAAAGTTTATTAGCAGAATCTGCACGCAATGCCGATTGGGATTTATTGGGAGAAATGATTATTCTCGGTATTTGTACCGAAGGTGTTGAAGCTGAACTACTGTCTGCTTACCTAACCTTATTTAAAAAACAGCAAAATCCCCTGGGTTTTTTCCCCCCATCTGCAGCGACAAATGCTGTCCTGACAGCTGATATGGAAAGAGATAAAATTTTTGACGCTTGTTATCACACCACCCTGGTTTCAGCGCTGGTAGATGTATCCTATTTTATTCAAGAAAAAGAAAGTATCGTGACTTTTAATGTTCAAAAGTTAAGTTGCCTTGACGAAAGTAAGCTATTAGTTATGTTAGTTAGCGCTCGAAATAAGGCGGTGGAGTACCTTAATGCTGCAAGTGCCTCCGGGGCTGCTGTGATGCCTATTGAATGGCCAGCAACGTCTTTGTATTCAAACGAAAGCTCAGTAGACTATCTTTCAGGCGTGCTCGACACGCGAGACGTTTTATTACCTAAACTGGGTTATGAGTCCAACATACCTTTACCAATTTCGCGTCAAGCTTGTTCATTGGCAGAATGCTTTGCCCGTAATGGTGATATTGAACTTGTTTTAAAATTGATCGGTACATGTCTTGGGTCGACTCATTTAAACCCTCGATGGGCAGCCATTTTGAGTTTTGTCTTGCAAACACAAAAGCCTGATGGAAGTATCGGATTTTTTTTGCAGGAAGCACGTAAACTTAAAGCTGATAATCTCCTGGCAATTCGGATTGGTTTGACTGATACCTTTGTTCAAGCATTAGACATGTGGCTGGATAAAAAATTGAACCAAGTGGCCTAGGTAGCTTGAAAAACACAGGTAGTGACATTACCAAGGCGCAATTACAGCGCCCTTATTAGCCTGCTTTAAACCGGTGAGTATAGGTAAAATAAAACGTCTTTTTCATAAAATCGAAATACATGATGCCTCGTATTTTCCATATTGACATCTATTTTATATTCTTAAGGGAGTGAAAGTGGGCTATTTTTCGTCTATTACTCAACCGTTTTCACGTGATTCAGAATTCAAAAAAAAGACCTCCCACGGCTGTGCAAACCAGTTTTGAATATTGCTTTTATTTCTTTTATTCAAACAGGCTTATCTGATGCGGTGCTCTACTTTGTGGGGGCAATAATTCGTAAGCTCACCTTTCAATCCCCAACAATTTCCGTAATTTATGGACGGTTACGTCACGACTGGCCAAAGTAGTTGACGTCTGACAGCCTGAGCGCGGTTCGGCTGCCAGCGTGCCGCGACAACGCGCGGCCAGCCCGTCAATCCCCATTCGAAAGTCTGCCGGCTCGGTCGCCAACAAAATGTGAGTGTGAGCGGTTAAATGGATCATGACGTTGCCGCGTGGATCATGTCGACTATCAAGCTTGACGATAACAGCCCTGAAAGTGACAGTTGCACCCCATTATGTAAACGTAATTCCAGACGTTGTGGTGTGTCAGAGGTCGCATTCATGACAGGCAGGCTGACAAATTCAGGTTTGGCAGGTAGACATAATTCACGCCATTGTTTCAATTGAGTGGCACTGATCCGCAAAGCGGAGGTGATAGTGCAGGAAGAGCAGTGTTCGAGTAATAAAACAGCCTGCTGGCGTAAATGATCGGGGGTGGCCACTTGACGGCCATTTCTATTGTTACGCCATTGTTGAAATGCGGCCACAACACGTGGCAGTTGATCCTTGATTGTCATATCTGCATCCTGATAAAGAAGTGACAAATATTAAATCAGATCAAAATAGTTAAGTTGAGCTACTCTGCCCTAAGCTCACTGCAGTGGCGCATTTATCAAAATCGCTATGACGCTCAACAGGATATCCTGCACTACATAAGCATGTTTTATAATAGCTATCGCTTGCACTCATATTTGGATTACAAGAGTCCAAATCAGTTTGAGTGGGACATAGTAGAACTAAGAAAAGCTGCATAACTGGTGTGTCCGGAAAACCTTGACCACGTCAAACAACCACACGTATTACACGTCGGAACAAGAGCCTATAGACGTAAGGATTGAAGATACTGAGATGAAAGTGCAGATTTTTACAGAAAGTTTTATTTAATTTAACCATTTTATAGATATTAAAAAACCCGCTGAAATTGAGCGGGTTTTTTCAGTGGGTAAAGCAATATCTAGCATTCCTCTTCGTCATTTTCTTTTGCTTCTAACGATTCCGCTGTTCTGTGAATTTTAAATCGATTGGCAAGATCAAGAATTTCTCTTGCTGTTAAAAAACTCTTATCAGCAGCCGTAAACCCATGATCAGTGTTTTCGGTTGTGAAGACTACAAACGAACGCCCCTCGACTAAGATTGATAATTCTTCCCAGGTTGATTCTATATCTTCATTAACTACAACTTTAAAGCCATTCGATGTTAATAATGCTTTTGCCGCTTGAGTAGTGCTTATTATAGCCACCATCTGCTCCTTAAATTTTATTCACCATTAAAGAAACCGTCTAATATCCTGCCAGCAAAAGATGTCACAACAAGCTGTTCCGCAAAGATAAAACAATAAACCTGATAATATCAGAAAAATATCTCAGTTAACTACGGTTAAGCCGACACTTTTGATTTACTTGTCATGTGTTTGATGACGGCCCCTCTTGAAAGCCGGTCTCACGGGCGATAGCTCGCTGTGAGAGTCCTTTATCTTTGAGTTCGTTAACTCTTTTGCGTTCATCGTCAAACAGAGCTTGGGTTTTATCGGAGCCTCGTTTATTTCGGTGGTATTTTGTATCTCTTCGTTGTTTTTCATCGTCTGAGATGATGCTAGACAGATGCCGTTCCTCATCTGTTGTGATTTTAAAGTACTGGATAAACGTGTCGTTGAGTGGCGTGTAAAGCTGTGTATATTGGTTACCTTTATGCGGAACTGTTTTCCCTGTTGCAGCTGCTTTCATTAGCCTGTGAAAGCGGAACGCTTTTTCCATCGCTTTATTGTGATGGATGTTGGGGTGCGTATCTTTAACAATCCGCAGTAATTCAAACCGCTGGTTTGGATCAGCATAGTGTTTCTGGTGACATAGGGCGTACTGGTTTGCCATGTAGAAGGAGAGCGGTTCTCTCATACCATTCCCAATGTTATAAGTTCAGTGCTTGCAAGTCCATAAGCCTCACCCAATTCTGGGTTCGCAGACTAAATCCAGTCGCTGAATTAAAATGAACCACGGCACTTTTTTGTATACGATTTAATTTTTTAGCGTTAGCCCGAAAATTTTT
>JBLIEH010000193.1:0-4488 GCA_047632875.1 Psychromonas sp.
ACTACCTGTCTCCGTCGAAAGATCACGAGCGTGGTATTGATGCATTGTTACACCGTGAAACCCAGCACAGTACAGTCCAGGCCAAAGCCATGGCGCCGACCTTTGAACAATCTCAAACACATCAAAATCAACAAACTCAGCACGAACATCAGAATGAACACATTAAACAACGGGAGCGATAGTTATGGAGAGGGGTTTTACGTTTTTTAGGCTATGTGCTGCCTTGGTTTTTATTATCGTTGGCTTTTTTTTTGTTATAGAGCACAGCAACATAAATAAAGCTGCCGAGGTGACTGGGATGGTCGACGTCATTGCTCAATCTAAAAAAGACGTTAATGACTTTACAGGCGCCTTCAATCCAGATGAAAACAAGTATAAAACTACGTTAGGAAAGGTATTTAAACGGGAGTATCAGGCCTACACGTTATATATTTCTTGCTTACATAGAGGGCCTTTATACGGATTTATGTCCCTAAAAAAGGATAACGGTAATTTGCCCAGGAAAACTCGATTTGCTGTAGATATTGTTGTTCCCAGTGAATGTCGGCAGGTAAGTACCTCTTCTTATAATAAAACGTACCATCGCGGCCATTTATTTGCGGCCAATCATTTTGATAATGACGGTCTGCAAATGTGGGAATCATTTTTCATGTCGAATGTCGTGCCACAGCATCATGTTTCCAATACCGGCGCCTGGAAAAAAACAGAGGTGATTACTGAATGTTACAGAGAGCATCACAGTATTTACCTTGCTGCTGGGGTTATCTATGGATCAGATAAATCGGATGATTATTTTTTACGATCTCATAAAGTCACCACACCTACCGCAATGTGGAAATATATACAGCTCGATAACGACAAATATTCTGCGTGGATCATTCCAAATAACGAAGACGCCACTCAAAAAAATCTACATTCATTTGAGGTGAAAATTCAAGATTTAATGCGGATCACCAATATTGAAATTGTAAGAAATGTTGACCTACTGCAAAGGGTTCAACTTAACGTGTTTCAAAACTGCCATATAAGTTAATTATTTAGGAGAACGTTGTGGATACAGTGCCAATAGTCAATAAAGGTAAATTAGCGCAACAAAAACTGATTACCAGTGAATGTCTTGCGGATAAACGCAAATCACTTGGCGTTTTTAAAGCTATGGATATCGAACAATTGACAGTCATACGTGATCGTTTAACGGATGTGCTGGATGTTAAAGTGCAAGAGGCTGAGCAAAAAGCATTAGTTGAACGAGCACAGAAGGTGGCCATTGATGATGTTATCAACAAAACTATAGCTCACCTCGAATTACAAGGGCTGAAGTTCAATCGTCAACAGGTTGCAAAACTGCTGGTAGATAACGTCAAACTTGGACAAAAACCATTGAGTGTTGCAGTTGTCTCGCAACCCCTTAAAAAACCGTATCAAAGCTTTATTGAACATGAGTAAAACACTCTTAATAAGGCGAGTTTAGTCAAATGAATTACAGATTCTCAGAGTTGAGGGCAACAAATCGACACACCGCTTTAAAACCAAGCAGACAGAAGCCATGGACGGTCTGAAAGTAGCTCGAAATCTGACTATTTGGTTTCATCGTTCTTTTGGCGAGAATATCAATAATTTTAAGTCTGGTGCCTTTGTTCCACCACAAGACTCCAGTGAGCAACCTAAGGCCCAGAAAAACATTAAACTATCTCAGTCCGTATGAGTTTATAACGGGAAAGCGTGTGTCACTTATTGCTGGGATCTAGCCTCCACCTGCCGATCTCATCGACATATACTCATTTCATGTTTACAAAGTAAGATAAATCAAACATGACTTGGCAAGCTGATATTCCATTTAATCAACTCCCACCACTGCCACCCGCAGCAGATGTAGTGGGTTCTGTAGCTGTGCTTAAAGCCTGTATTCCGGCCCGCGTCGCCTTGGCCGGTAACTGTTCACCAGGGGAGGATTGACAATAAATTCAGCCAACGTCATTCCAGCTCTGTTCGCAGAGCGAACCCAGCTATCACGCTGTTTTTGCGTAAAATTAACGTTACCCGATTTTTCTTGGCTTTGGATGTATATTGGTTTAGTCATGATTGCTCAACCTATAGAGATACTTTTGGCAAAGTATCAACCACCCGATATTCAGCGGGGAGTCGTAATCTTTGGCCTGCTCTTGTCCAGACCGTCACGACAACCCCGCCGCCTTGCTCAAATTCTGGAGTAATTCGGTCACTCTGTTTTGTTTCAATATGAATTGAGAATGGGTGATCGGTATTGTCTTCAAAGAGTAGTTCAATTGCATCCTGGCCCTGGCGTTTCCTTTTGACACGATCAGGTATTTAGCGGTTTACATCTCCTTAATTGATTATTTCTACGTGCACTTATATGTAAGCTGGCAATTGTCTATCGCTTTTTGCTGATAATCATTCCCATACTTTGGCCTCATTCACATTCAATACCCACGTAGTTTGCGCAGCTGTTAATACCGCTTTTTCAAGCCATGGCGATAATGTTTCGCCTGTCATTATTTTACCTTTATTTTAAATTCTGTGTACCAGCGTCTAAAATAGGCATTCGCCGCTTTTCTATAGCGTTTGTAAGCATCAACGTCATTTAGTTTAAGATTGTTGATATAACCAGAACGCCACAAATTTGTATACTCGTTTTGCTTTTGAATAACCGCTTGTCGGTCAATCTCAGGTAGTGCGTCAAGTCTTTTAAGCCGGTTTTGATAACGTTTATGCTCATAATTGGGGTCGGCCAACTGTCTGGCGCTATGCCGCTTTTTATTATGGTCTGGATCTTTCTCAATGAGATGATAGTAATATTTACTGTGCCGGGCGCTTGTCTGCTCACGTTGACAATCATCTGAGCATGTATTGCGCTTAACACCCCAATCATCATTTGCAACTGGAGCGCAGCAAATGACACAAGGGCCGCGACGGCAAGTTTTACACGCAGGTTTTAATCCTTTCACTAGTGAGTTTTGATCTACTTCTAATTCATTCCCGCAAATACACACGCAAGCCCACACTTTTACGTTATTACGCCCATGTTTTACAGAGCCAACTTGTCTAACGACCGTTAACGCGTGAAATTTGCTGCCTGAATAATCGACTTCAATCATTACTGGTCGATCGTGCTCTGCATTTCAATGCCAAATCCATACTCGCCTTTTTCAGCTTCGGTAACATACGCTCTAATCACAGTAAAGATTTTTACTGTGAGGTAGGAAAAATATTGCGTTAAACATCCTAAGAACATACCCTAATTTTATTATGATAAAAAAAAGTAAAGAGATTATATGACTGATTTTATTAAGATCCTAACTCACGGTCGAAGATTACACAGTGCGGTTAAAGTATTGTCCATCAAAGAATTGGAAGCTGTGAATGAAAAATTACAGACTATTATCGAAAAAAGAGAATTTCACCTTTTGGAAGAAATGGAAGCCAATGAAGCCAGAGATGAAAAACTAACCCATATTCGAGCACAACTTGAAGAAGCGGGTTTAGATTTTGAAGATCTTAAAAGTAGTGTGCCGGCAAAAAAAACAGGTCAGAAAAGACCGGTTAAATATAAAATGACGGATGATCAAGGCCGCGAGCATACCTGGACGGGTATTGGCCGTATGCCGACAGTTTATGCTGCAGTGAAAGAGTCGGGTCAGTCATTGGAACAATACTTAGTTTAATATCAGCGGGGTAGGGGAGCCGTCACAAAATAAGGCTTTTTAATTAAAAGCCCCTGGTCATCAATCAGGGACAGTACAACCTATAGAACATTTGACGATTGAAAGGCGCTAACGAACAACCGCACTTTAATTAAAGGTTATTATGGTGAAAGATGACCGTCTTGCAGGATTGATTAAAGTCGGGCTGTCAGGCGTTCTTTCAACCAAAGCGGTTTAGCAGGAGGTGTGAGTGGGACGGATGTTGTATCTGTTCTCAGGCGCACTTTATACCCAGGTTATACGTATAGGGTTGGGTCCCCGCTTTGCTGCATGGCTTCGCCATATCTGATGCTATTTTCTAATTTGACACACCTCCATCGCCTTGTAACATATAGGAAAATCCCATTTTGGTTGCAGTGAAAGGGGTTTTAGTGCCCACTGCGGCCATCATTTCCATCCACACCGCATCGTTGCACATCGGCGCATTGTCATCGGGCAGGGTTTCTGGCAAGCAAATCCAGCCGTTGTTTCCTTCTACGAGTACTTTTCCACGATACATTATTGTGGCATTGGCACTAATCATGGATGGTGCTGCGGATTTTGCTTTCGTGATCAGGACCTTGTTATCATCTGCATGCACAGTGCCGGCTCCCCTACCCCGCCAGCATTACTGGTAAAATCAACGTAGCCCTTGCCCTAGGAGCTAAAGACAAGAAAATGTCTGTGTAATGAGTCGTGCCTTGTTTGATTTATCAATAAAAGATCCTAAAATTTAATGCCTTTAATGCCTTTGATGTTTAGGTGAGGTGGATTTGTTATTAAGTTA
>JBLIEH010000194.1:0-4451 GCA_047632875.1 Psychromonas sp.
TTTCTGGGTAACGGCGAACATGAATTGGTATTAACGGGCCGCTTAAGAGAGTTATTGGGCTCAAGAGGGGGTAACTGGGAAATTTTAACCGCATCTGCCTTTGTTTCCATTGCCGTACCATTAACCGTGTTCTGGTCATTGCAACGCTACTTAGTGCGTGGATTGCTTTCCGGCTCAGTTAAATAATAAGAATTTAAGGACAAATTATGACTAGTTCGACTGGTTTAACATTAAAAAATATTAAAAAATCCTACGGTAAAACAGATGTTTTACACGGTATTGATTTAGATATTGAATTGGGTGAATTCATCGTCTTTGTTGGACCTTCTGGCTGCGGTAAATCAACGCTTCTGCGCATGATTGCAGGTCTTGAAGATATCACCAGTGGCGATCTCTATATCGAAGGTGCGAATGTCAATGATATCCCATCGGCGATGCGGGGTATCGCCATGGTATTTCAATCCTATGCCTTATACCCGCATATGACGGTTTATGACAACATGGCATTTGCCATGCGCATTGCCAAAGAGGACAAAGCCACGATCGACAAGCGCGTCATGAGTGCTGCAGCGACGTTGCAATTAACCGATTATTTATATCGTTTACCCAAAGCACTCTCCGGCGGGCAACGACAACGGGTGGCGATTGGGCGCGCTATTGTGCGCAATCCAAAAGTGTTTCTATTTGATGAACCTCTCTCCAATCTGGATGCCTCACTGCGGGTACAAACGCGCATTGAAATTGCCAATTTAAAAGACAGTCTGAAAGACACCACTATGATCTATGTCACCCATGATCAGGTTGAAGCGATGACACTGGCGGATCGCATTGTGGTTCTGTCGGCCGGGAAAGTTGAGCAAGTGGGTACCCCGCTTGAGTTATACGGAAAACCGGCTAATTTGTTTGTCGCGCAGTTTATCGGTTCGCCGGCGATGAATATCTTTACTGCTGAGTCGCTGCGGGCAGGGCAAGTTACACGTATTAAAACCAAAAATGGTAATGAGTTTGATATTCCAATTACCAGCTCAACGGATATTGAACATCAAACCTTAACGGTTGGGGTGCGTCCGGAAGATTTCTGTTTGGCCGACGAAGGCAGCTGTATGCTGTCGGGTAAAATCATCTTTGTCGAATCATTAGGCGAAGTGACCTTGTTACACCTTGACAGCAATGAGTCAAAAGAGCCGCTAGTGGTTAAATTGCCGGGCATTATCAGCAAACAAAAAGGCGAGGTTATTTACCTTAAAACCGATCTCGAGAAAACCCATCTGTTTGATAAAAATGGTATCTCACTACTGTATTAAAAACTAAAACCACGTCCAGTGGGCGTGGTTTCCAGCTTCAGGCTATGGCTCAAGCTTCACTCCTTGACTGAAATGTAAGCGAATGGACCACAGCTTCTTTGTAATAAAGCCTCAATGTACTGTTTCAACTTTATGCCTAGAAGATAGACTCTTCTCAAAGATCTGATTTTTGCACTTTGAAGTCGAACGGGTATCGGTAGATGATAGCGACTCTTCATTTTGAATTTAAAACGGAATTAATATGTTTCAAATTAGAACTTACGATCAAATAGCCAGTGTTGGTTTGGACAATTTCAAGCATGATAAGTATGAAGTAGCCAGTGCCTTAACCGAGCCGGATGCACTTATCCTGCGCAGTTTTAAATTACATAATGAGCCCCTAGTTGATTCAATAAAAGCAATTGCTCGGGCCGGTGCAGGGGTTAATAATATACCGCTTGCAGAATGCTCCAAGAAAGGAGTTGCAGTTTTCAATACACCAGGTGCGAATTCGAATGCTGTCAAAGAATTGGTGCTTTCAGCTATGTTACTTTGCTCCAGAGGGGGGATCGAGGCGATCCTTCATTGCCGTAACTTAACGGATCTGTCCGATGAAAACATCGGAGCACGGTTAGAGCAAGTGAAAAAACAATTCAAAGGCAGTGAAATTTCAGGCAAAACCTTAGGTGTAATTGGTCTGGGTGCGATCGGTGCAAATGTCGCCAATATGGGCATTGATTTGGGCATGAAAGTGGTCGGTTTTGATCCGGCAATATCTGTTGAGGCCGCATGGCGATTATCCAGCAAAATTGAGAAAATGGAAAACCTGCCATCCTTGATGGCACGTTGTGATTATATTACCTTGCATGTCCCTGCCATCCCGGCAACCAATGGCCTGATCAATCCCGATGCATTGGCTTATGCTAAAAAAGGGACTTGTCTGCTTAATTTTGCTCGTGCTGAAATTTGTGATTCAGAAGCCGTGATTGCGGCACTGGATAGTGGCAAGCTGCGCCGCTTTGCTACCGATTTTCCAACTCATGCGATGCTTTCAAGGGAGGACGTACTACCAATGCCTCACCTTGGCGCGAGTACAGAAGAAGCTGAAAATAACTGCGCAATCATGGCCTGCCAGCAGCTAATTGAATATTTGGAAAATGGTAATATCAAAAATTCAGTTAATTTCCCTGCAATCAGTCTCGAAAGAAGTACGCCATACCGTATTACCTTTGTGAATGATAATGTCGCTGGTGTGTTAGGGCACGTCCTGTCAATTTTGGCCGATATGAATGTTAATGTCACTGATATGATGAATAAAAGCAGAGATAATATTGCTTACAACATCATTGATCTGGAAAGTGAGGCCAGCGAAATTTTGATTGGCGCAATAGCGCAGGTTGAACATGTTATTTCTGTTCGTGCTTTGTAAAAAGCGCATTAATTGATTTAAATTATTTGATCGCTATTCCCCTATTCCATTATCTGTTCAAGAGGTGTTATAGAGGGAGCGCACTAACAGAGTAAGCTCTGCTTTAGCTATTTTTATTCCTCCTTAACTCATTTTTCTGGCGATGAACTATAATCTACTGTGTCAGGTTGAATTATACTGATCGGCATAAATATCTAATCAAGATGCGGATTAAAACAGAAGATAACAGCGTTATTTCAATCATAAAAGAGCTTGTTATCATTCATTTTACTAAGCAGTTTAGATTATTTAGTGATACAGATTGGTATGACTGGCAAACAAGCAGTCAAATTCGTTGCTATTTAAATAAATACTATATTACTGGCTTTGCCGAGATGACTTTTTATGTCGCTAGCAAGACGCAACGCCGAGTTAAGATATAAAAGAGGATTTACACTATGAGTATTGGGACAGTTAAGTGGTTTAATGCAGATAAAGGTTTCGGTTTCATTACACCAGAAGATGGGGGAAACGACCTGTTTGTACACCATTCTCAAATCAAAACGGGAGGGTATGCGACTCTCAACGAAGGCCAGAAAGTTGAATATGAAATCGGGCAAGGTCAGAAGGGCCCTTGTGCCAATAACGTTGTGCCTCTTTAACGGTTTTTATGGCAACAGAGTCAGTCTTGCGCACAAGGTGGGCCAGGGTAGGTAATGTTGTCGCGTTGTTTTGCTGCAGCCAGTCATTTAATCTGTACCACTTTTTCAGCAACAGGGGGATAATTATGAACGTTTCAATCATTGAAAATGATGGTGACTATGTAGTGGTATCCTACGAAATAAATTTCGCAGATCTGCACCACGAACCTTCAGATGAGGAATATTACTCTGAAGCATGGCAACGTGCGATTGAACAAAACCTAGTGGTGGAGGAGGATTTAGAGGACTACCGTTTTAGCTTTTAAGCGCAGTATTAAAGTTATCTCAAGTTTTCTTATTCTAAAATAGTGTATTTATGGCTCATGTAAGCAGATCTTTATATTTTATCGATAACCTTCTCTATGGTTGTAATACCAAACATAATTTTTTTAATGAAAGATTCTGAGCTGGAAACTAAATTGAAATTAGGATGTTGGGACCATATCTGTTGCAGTCTTAGATCCAGAATGATCGCTTTTTGGGCTGATTCATTTCTGACCGGATTATTACTTTTGATTTCTTGACCTGACTTCGCAGCCGTTTCAAAAAAAATCACCGCATCATAACGGCTCAATTCATAATTTAATGAAGTGTTCATGGTGTTAAAAAAGTCTTCTTCGGAACGTGGCCAATAGGCAAGCCCGTCTAAACAACCTCTGTCGCACAGAATAAGGCAATCTGGGTAAGTTTTTCTCTGAATATCCTCTAAATGCCTCTGCAAATTAAAGATAGCAATTTGCTGTGAGCAGGTTACTTCTTCTGTGAAGGAACGATTAATGCCGCCACTAAATATCATAGTCGCGGCTTCCGGCACAGAAGCTATTTTTCCTTGTAATTCACGTCTAAACAGATCCAGAGCAGTTGTTTTTCCGCCTCCAGGGCCTCCGGTTAAGACAATACGTCTCTTTATATTTAATTTATTCATAGGAGTTCCTATTTTTATAGATCCAGTAAAAGTCTTAACCAATTCTCAACATATTGTTATTTTCGATATTTTTACACAGTAATAAAAATGTCGACTATTCATTATTATTGTTCAATATCTGCAGTTAGCTATTC
>JBLIEH010000195.1:0-4443 GCA_047632875.1 Psychromonas sp.
GATGTCATTGAACCTCGTTATAGTGAATTATTAGGTTTAATAAAAAAAGAGTTATGCAAACTAAGCAATAACCTTGAAATGGAAGGTTTAAAACAGCAATTGGCTGCAGGTATTGTTATAACAGGCGGTGCAGCACAAATGAAAGGGTTGGTTGAGGTTGCAGAAAAAGTTTTTGATAATATGCAAGTGCGGATAGGCAAACCAGAGAATTTACAAGGTTTAGCCGATCATGTTGCGACACCTGCTTATTCAACTGTTTTAGGTTTGTTACGTTTTAAAACGGTACAGTTTAGCGAAAATTATGAAAGCGCAGATGCGAGTCGTTTCTCAGTGATTTTAAATAGATTAAAGAGCTGGATTAAAAAAGAATATTAACAATCAATTTTTGTATAACCAAGGCGGTGGTACTATGTCTGATAATGAACTTAAAGTGGAAAAAGAGCAAATGTTTGAAATAGTCAGTGATGAGCATCAACAACAAGCTGTTATCAAAGTGGTCGGCATAGGTGGCGGCGGCGGTAATGCTATTAACTACATGATCGAAAAGGGCTTAACGGGTGCTGAATTTATTGCTATGAATACCGATGCACAAGCATTACGTTCATCAAAAGCCGATATTCGTTTACAACTTGGTGCGGGTATTACCAATGGACTCGGCGCCGGAGCTAATCCGGAAATTGGCTATAAATCGGCTTTAGAAGATAAAGACAGAATTCGTGAGATACTCACTGGCGCGGATGTGGTTTTTATTGCGGCGGGCATGGGCGGTGGTACAGGAACAGGGGCTTCCCCGGTTATTACTGAGATCGCTAAAGAATTGGGTGCTTTGACCATTGGTGTCGTTTCTAAACCTTCAACATTTGAAGGGAAAAAACGTAATAATTATGCTAATCAAGGGATTGAACGTTTAGCTGAGCATATTGATTCATTGCTGATCATCCCGAATGATAAATTGCAAAAATCCTTACCGCGCGGTGTTTCATTCTTAGACGCATTAAGTGCTGCCAATGGCGTGTTATTTGATGCAGTATCGGGTTTTTCTGCGATCATTAATAATGAAGAAAGCACCATCAATATTGACTTTGCTGACGTTAGAACTGTGATGACTGAAGCAGGTACTACAGCCGTAATGGGGATTGGTGTGGCTTCAGGCGAAAACCGTGCAGAAGAAGCTGTTGAAAAAGCTATCTCTTGCCCGTTGCTTGAGGATGTTGACCTTTCAAATGCCCGTGGTGTGTTAGTGCACATAGTGGCCGGCTTAGACTTTAGCTGGGATGAATACCATATCGTTGGTGATGCGCTGAAAGAGTTTGCTTCCGATGACTCGCAAATTATTTTCGGCGTGACTGTAAACCCTGAAATCGATAGTGGGGAATTACATGTGACTGTGATTGTAACCGGTCTTGGCGAGCGAAAATCAGATGTTTCTGTGGTTAAAATTCCGACCGCAAAGGTTGAGTCGCCAGCGCCGGAAATTGCTAGCGAACCAGCGGTAACTGAAGAAGTCACGAGTGCTGAAAAAACGGAAGGAAACTACTTGGACATTCCTGCTTTTTTACGTAAACAGGCTGATTAATAATTATTACCAGTTTGCGATATTTATCACAAACTGGTAGAATCCTGAACATTAAATACGCTAAATCGGCGGTAGGGGGAATAATGATTAAACAAAGAACACTTAAGAAGAGCGTTAAGTCGATAGGTATTGGCCTGCACTCTGGTAATAAGGTGACCATTGAATTCCACCCTGCACCAGCGAATAGCGGTATTGTCTATCGTCGAACGGATCTTGATCCCATTGTTAGCTTTAAAGCACATGCACAAGCTGTCCAAGAAACGCTTTTATGCACTTGTCTAGTTAACGATCAAGGCCAAAAAATATCAACAGTAGAACATCTTTCTGCTGCACTTGCCGGGTTGGGCATCGATAATATTATTATTGATGTTGACGCGCCTGAAATTCCAATTATGGATGGCAGCGCAAGTCCTTTTATTTTCCTCCTGCAATCGGCGGGTATTGAAGAACTGAACAGTCCCAAAAAGTTTTTACGGGTTAAAAAAACCGTGCGAGTTGAAGACGAAAAAGACGGGAAATGGGCTGAATTACAGCCATCGAATAAAGGTTTTAGTTTAGATTTTAAAATCGACTTCGACCACCCTGTATTTGAAGGTCAAAATCAGCATATTAAAATGGATTTTTCTGGTGACCTTTTTGTAAAAGAGATCAGTCGGGCCAGAACCTTTGGTTTTATGAAAAGTGTAGAATATTTACAATCAAATAATTTAGCCTTAGGGGCTAGCTTGGATAACGCGATTGGTTTAGATGAATTTCGTGTCTTAAATCCTGATGGTTTACGTTATGAAGACGAATTTGTAAAACA
Organism: Psychromonas sp.; assembly: GCA_047632875.1. Classification (GTDB taxonomy): domain Bacteria; phylum Pseudomonadota; class Gammaproteobacteria; order Enterobacterales; family Psychromonadaceae; genus Psychromonas. The sequence continues at coordinate 2,382 of JBLIEH010000195.1, forward strand.
TAAAGTGCTGGATGCAATTGGTGACCTTTATCTTTCTGGTTATACTATTTTAGGCCATCTCAAAGCCTTTAAAACCGGACATGCACTTAATAACCAACTTTTATGTGCTTTATTAGCAGACCAAGAGGCTTGGGAAATGGTCACATTTGAAGAGCCCGTAAGCGAATCCCCCATTCAATACGTATCTCCTGTCTTTGCCCACTAAATTAAAAGGCCTTTAGTTATCTAAAGGCTTTTTTTTGTGCGGTTTTATCAGCTTATTTTTTAGCATATTTAGCTAATGATCGTAAGGCTTTTTGTAATCCCGGCTCGGCATCTTCAGCTAATGCTAAGAATGACTCTGCAACATCAGCGGGCATTTTACTTGCGCGCTTAATCTCTTTTTTCGGCGAGTTATGTTGTATTTTGCTGGTTTTAGACAGTGCCGGATTTACCTTGATTTTGATCCGGGATAGAGATGGAACCCGTTGACGTAATAACGTCAGCAGTTCAGTTCGCATAAATTGCAAGCGCATCATCCAAGTTGCATCTGGGATTTCTATAAGCAAGCTCCCATTTTGTAAATTTCCTATTCTGCATCCAGGGATATTATGTTGTTTCAAATGCCTTTGTAGTAAACTGTTCAGCGCCATGATGAGTGTGACATCATGCTGCAAACCGCTTTTATTTAATAACGAAGAAACGGATTTTGGTTGTCGGGTTCTATTCATTAATTTCATCATTGTGAAGACACAATGATCAGTATAGCGGTTATCTATTCAAGTAAGGAAACAGATTCTACGTTTTAAGTGATAAAAATAAATTACTGCTGATTTTTTGTTTAGATCAGAGAGACAAAAATTTATTTAAAGACTTGAAATTGCAAAAGATAATCTCCATCTCTTTTACATAAAGTTCATTTCAGTATGGATGGGTTATCGGGTTGCTATTCAGGTAATATTTTAAATTAATTTAAGCAGTAATTTTATTAATGCGTAGTTTTAAAGAAGAGCGTCATCGGTTTACAAAAGCAGCCTTGATGCAAAACGGGTTTACATTTAATTTTTATAGAATGAGAAAGTGAAATGATTACAGGGCTAATAACAAAAATAATAGGCAGTCGTAATGACCGTTATTTGAAGAAACTGCGCAAAGTAGCAGATGAAATTAATAAGTTAGAACCACAAATGCAAGCCCTGTCGGATGCACAATTAAAAGCTAAAACGGCCGAGTTTAAAGAGCGTGTAGCATCGGGTGAAAGCTTGGATACCATTCTGGTTGAGGCCTTTGCCGTGATACGTAATGCCTCTGAGCGTGTATTTGGTATGCGTCAATTTGATGTGCAATTAATTGGTGGTATGGTCTTAAATGATAATAAAATTGCTGAAATGCGCACCGGTGAAGGGAAAACCTTAACAGCGACCTTACCGGCCTATCTTAATGCAATAACCGCTAAAGGTGTGCATATTATCACGGTCAATGATTATCTTGCTCGTCGTGATGCACTGTGGAATGCTAAACTTTTTGAATTTTTAGGGCTAACCGTTGGTATTAATATCTCGGGTATGTCTGGCGATGAGAAACGCGCCGCCTATGCTGCCGATATCACTTATGGTACTAATAACGAATTTGGTTTTGATTACCTGCGCGATAATATGGCGTTTGAAGCACAGCAGCGTGTTATGCGCCCATTACACTATGCCATTATCGATGAAGTTGACTCAATCTTAATCGATGAAGCAAGGACGCCGCTGATTATCTCTGGCCCTACCGATGGTGATGCGACGTTATATACTGAGTTGAATACCGTTATCCCGATGTTAATTAAACAGGACAAAGAAGATACTGAAGAATATATCGGGGAAGGGGATTTTACTGTTGATGAAAAAAATAAGCAGGTTTTACTCACTGAACGTGGTCAGGAAAAAGTAGAGCTTATTTTACAAGATCGTGGTTTGCTTGATGAAAATCAATCACTCTACTCAGCTGCTAGTATCAGTTTATTACATCATGTTAATGCGGCGTTGCGTGCGCATACACTGTTTGAAAAAGATGTTGAATATATTGTTACCGAAAAGGGTGA
>JBLIEH010000196.1:0-4437 GCA_047632875.1 Psychromonas sp.
GTTTTTTGCATCGATTCTTTGGTGCGATAAATACCCACACCTTCTTCCATGCTGTCGCCCATTTCTAAACGAATATCGGCCATCTTTTCAGTGCCTTCACTGTGTAATAAGGCTTCCGTGCGGGCCAAAATAGCCTCCGCCTGTTTTTTTAAGGGAGCCGTTTCCTGGTGGTCTGTCTTAAGTGCATAATTTGCGGCTTCCTGGCCCCCTAACTGGCCAAACACGGCAAGCTCAGTTAAGGAATTTGAGCCCAAACGGTTGGCGCCATGCAAACCAATAGAAGCACATTCACCTATCGCATATAATCCCGCCAGACTGGTGGCTGTTTTCGCATCCGTTGCGATCCCCCCCATAGTATAGTGTACGGTAGGGCGCACCGGGATGGGTTCGTAAACCGGATCTACCCCGACATAGGCTTTTGCCAGTTCGCGGATAAAGGGCAGGCGTTCATTAATTTTTTCTTCGCCCAAGTGACGCAGATCCAGGTGGATATAGTCTCCGCGTTCACCTTTAAAGACGTTACCTTTTTGCTGCTCCTGCCAGAAACATTGGCTGATTTTGTCGCGAGGTCCAAGTTCCATGTGTTTATTTTTGGTCTGTCCAACGGGCACTTCAGGTCCTAAACCGTAATCCTGCAGATAACGGTAACCATTTTTATTGATTAAGATACCGCCTTCACCGCGGCAACCTTCGGTCATTAAAATCCCGCTGCCCGGTAAACCGGTCGGGTGGTACTGTACAAACTCCATGTCACGCAGCGCAACACCATGCCGATAAGCCAGGGACATGCCATCACCGGTAACAATGCCGCCATTGGTATTGTAGCTGTATACGCGACCTGCGCCGCCGGTTGCCATGATCACCGATTTTGCCTGAATCAGTTTTACTTCACCTTCGGCAATATCAAGGATCACAACACCCTGTATTTTGTTGTCTTCAACAACCAGATCCAGGCAAAAATGCTCATCAAAGCGGGTGATTTTAGGGTGCTGGAGGGAGGTTTGAAAAAGCGTATGCAGAATATGGAAGCCGCTTTTATCGGCAGCGAACCAGGTACGTTCTATTTTCATCCCGCCGAATGCGCGGACATTAATAGAGCCATCCTCTTTACGGCTCCATGGACAGCCCCAATGTTCAAGTTGGGTGAGTTGTTTGGCTGCATTCGCGACAAAATACTCAACCACATCTTGTTCGCATAACCAATCACCGCCGGAGACGGTATCATTGAAGTGGTTATCTAATGAATCATGATCTTGAGTCACGCCTGCAGCGCCACCTTCAGCAGCAACCGTATGGCTGCGCATCGGATAAACCTTAGATATTAATGCGATATCGAGCTCTGGATGATTTTCTGCAATTTCAATCGCGGCTCTAAGACCTGAACCGCCGGCACCAATAATGGCAACATCTGTTTTAATTATCTGCACATTTTTACTCCCTTAGTTGTTTATAACATTCATCTTATTCATGTTCTTGATATTATTCTTTGATCCTGTCAGTGAGTTTATAAAAAACTGTGAAATAAAGATGGTTATTTTAAAATAAGCGATAAACAGCCTTCTAAGCTTGTGCCAATATAATGTGGAAATATTACAAAGCGGTTTTTTATTTCCGAATTTTTGATTCTTCGGTAAACTAGTGAGTATCCAGATGCCATAACCTGTGGTGCTGCCAAAGGTCAATCCCCGGAGATAAAGGAATTAAAATGAGCTGGAAACCAAGTGCATCGATAAAAGAATTAAAACAACGGGCAAAAATATTACAGGCTATTCGGCATTTTTTTATAACCCGCGGATTATTAGAAGTAGAGACGCCGGTGTTAAGTCAGGCGGGTGTGACTGATATCCACCTATTTTGTTTTAAAACCCATTTTATTGGGCCGCAAATAGCCTCATCAAAGCCTGATAGCCAAGGCACTCTCTTATATCTGCAAACCTCGCCTGAGTTTCATATGAAGCGTCTGTTGTCTGCCGGCAGTGGCTGTATTTTTCAAATAAGCAAAGTCTTTCGCAATGAAGAGTCGGGACGATTCCATAATCCTGAATTTACCTTGCTGGAATGGTACCGGGTTGGATTTGACCATTTCCGGTTAATGGATGAAATGGATCAGTTATTACAACTTATTCTTAAATCTGAACCTGCCCGCCGTTGTACCTACCAGAATGCTTTTTTAGAAGTATTAGCGATTGATCCTCTCTCTGCGAGTCTTAAGCAATTGAAGAGTTCAGGAGAAAAGCTTAATCTGGGGGATGCACTCAGTGAAGAAGCGGATCGGGATACCGTACTGCAGCTATTATTTTGTATCGCAATTGAACCTGTTATTGCGCAGCAGAAGCCTTGTTTTATTTATAACTTTCCGGCTTCTCAAGCTGCGCTGGCAAGAATCAGTCCAGCTGATAAGCGTGTTGCAGAACGTTTTGAGGTTTATTTTAAAGGCATCGAGTTGGCGAATGGTTTTCATGAATTAAGTGACGGGCAAGAGCAGTTAAAACGTTTCCAGGCAGACAATCATTTACGGTCAGAGAAGGGGCTTGCGCAAATGCCCATTGATGATCGTTTTATCGCATCGCTAGCGTCTTTACCCGATTGTGCAGGTGTTGCCTTGGGAGTCGATCGCTTAGTGATGCTTGCTTGCGCCAAAACACATATTGATGATGTTATCAGTTTTACAATTAAAGGAGCCTGATGTGGCTAAATTATGGTTAACCGATCGTGTTTATCCGTTATGGGCGTACGTATTTCGTATCTTATACTGGTTATTCGCTATTTACCTTTCTTCATTATATTTACAACATTATTCAGAGCATGACTGGTTTAAAATCGGCCTGATATTATTGAGTGTCTTTTTTGTGATTATCTCTTTATTATTAGGACGTTGTCTGGATCACTTTTTTAAACCCAGCTAACCGAATTGTTTGTTTTTAAGACTATACTTTGTTATTAATATTAATAACTTTTAGCCGAACCAGCTGAGGTGCAGATTCAATTGGTTTGGTATTCACAGCTCAGAGGTACTTATGGCGATTAAAAAAGTTAAATCCGAGGTTGAAAAGTTATCGGCAATTTTGGACGAGGATCTTATTGCCGATGAATGTACTGCTGGGGAATTACGGCATGTGCATGATGAACTTCAAGAAGCGATAAAATCCGGCGATCCTGCAAAATCCATTCGTGATAAAAGGCTTGCCCAGCAACTGATCGTTTTTGAGGAAACTAATCCGGCTATCGGTAAGGTGATTAAAGACCTGATTACAGCCCTCTCCGGGATGGGAATATAAACCCGCTTAGATTAAGGTGGATATATTTGTACTTTTGTTAAAAAATGGACACAAAAAAACCGACATTAAGTCGGTTTTTTTAAGCTTAAAATTAAAGACTATTTTCTCAAAGAGAGATTATAGTGCTTTGATTTTTGCAGAAAGACGGCTTTTCTTACGAGCAGCAGTATTTTTGTTAATTAAGCCTTTAGTTGCGTAGCTATCTAAAACTGCTTGCAGTTTTATAAACTCAGCTGTTGCAACTTCTTTATTTTCAGCATCGATAGCAACAACAACTTTCTTGATGAAAGTACGCATCATTGTACGACGACTTGCATTGTGCTTACGGCTTTTTTCAGATTGTAAAGCGCGTTTTTTAGCAGACTTGATATTAGCCAAGACCTAAACTCCTAAATTCTGTATAACAAGGGATAATCAAAGGTCGTGGAATATGCCTTGTCGTACGTATATTGTCAAATGATTTCTTTTTAACCACTTAAAAAACTGGTAAGAAACCAAGTAGATGGTTAAACTGCGCGCATTATATACCTAAGCTGCTTGACAATGCAAGAATCTGCAGGCCTAGAAGTCATACTATTTCCAGTTGTTTATGGTATTTACGAACGCTGACTATTCATATTCCAGCTAACTTGTTGAATGAATTTTTTAAAATACTTTGAATAAAATTAAACTCCCGCTTTAGGAAAAATATTGTGAGTAAAAAATTACTGAAATCAGGTTTGATCGTAAGCTCTATGACATTGATTTCTAGAATTTTAGGTCTGCTAAGAGATGTTGTAATAGCAAACTTGATGGGCGCAGGAGCTGCCGCCGATGTGTTTTTCTTTGCTAATAAAATCCCCAATTTTTTACGTCGTTTATTTGCTGAAGGGGCATTTGCGCAAGCATTTGTGCCGGTTTTAACGGAATACGAAAAAAAACAATCTTTTGATGAAGTTAAAAAATTAATTGCCGCGGTATCCGGCACCCTGGGCAGCATTGTGACTATTGTTACTATTCTCGGCGTGTTGGGCTCTTCCGTTATTACCGCAATATTCGGCTTTGGCTGGTTTTTAGACTGGTGGAACGGCGGACCGGACGGGCAAAAGTTTGAGCTTGCCTCTTTCATGTTAAAAATAACCTTTCCCTATTTATGGTTTATTACTTTCACCGCATTATC
>JBLIEH010000197.1:0-4419 GCA_047632875.1 Psychromonas sp.
ACAATAATACCGGTATGGAAGCCTTGGCCGTTTACTGGCATATGATTGATTTGATGTGGATTTTAATTTTCCCATTACTGTATGTCTTACGATAGGAGCCCTTGATGATTATATTTAGCAAACTTGAATATTTATGGCTGACACTGCTTGCAATTGTCTTGTTCAATACCTTTCTTGGTGAAAATGTTGAATCAACCACATTGGTGAGTATCCTGGTTGCGTTAACGGTTATGTATAAAGGGTTAATAGTGATTGATCACTTTATGGAATTAAAAGATGCCAACAAATACTTACGGCGGATGATGCGTATCTATTTTATTTTTTTCCCGTCGTTAATCGTATTGTCGGCGTTTTTTTAAGCGAATTAAAATAATTTCTAAGTCATTGTACACTTAGTTGGATTAAGGCATTCATGGCGAACACTTTTAGAGTATCAATCGTTACTTTGATTTTTTATAGTTTAAGAGGTTTATTTATATGGGTTTTTTGAAAAGTGTTGGCGCAGAGAAAAGGACTGCTGATGAGGTATTTTATCAGTCTCAGGGAAATGAAGTCTCCTTGTTTGAATACGCATCTATGCACAATTTACCGGTGCTTATAAAAGGACCTACCGGTTGCGGGAAAACGCGTTTTGTATCCCATATGGCAAAAAAACTGAATAAACCTTTATTTACGATTGCCTGCCATGATGATTTAACGGCGGCTGATTTAGTCGGACGTCATTTAATCGGCCCCAATGGTACCTATTGGCAGGACGGACCGCTGACCAGAGCAGTAAGAGAGGGCGGTATCTGCTATCTCGATGAAATTGTCGAAGCAAGAAAAGACACAACGGTTGTATTACATCCGCTGGCCGATGATCGCCGGATGTTACCCCTGGAGCGAACGGGCGAATTATTGGAAGCTGCACCGGGATTTATGTTGGTAGTCTCTTACAACCCGGGTTACCAAAACCTCCTGAAAGGAATGAAAGCGAGTACCAGACAACGGTTTGTGGCATTACGGTTTACCTATCCGGAGCCGGAAATTGAGCAGCAAATTATTATGAAAGAGAGCTGCATTGAAGCGCCATTGGCAAAAAAATTGGTTGACTTGGCCACCGCGCTTAGACGCTTGGAGAATGATTTAGATGAGGTCGCTTCGACCCGCTTACTTATTTACGCCGGCAAAATGATTTCCAGTGGCATGCCTGCATTGGACGTGTGCCGCTGCTGCTTAGCCGAACCCTTGTCCGATGATTTGGTCACGGTAGAGGCGTTAATGGATGTCGCACGGCTTTTCTTTGACGCCGCTTAAGGTTATTGGCAACGATTGTCTTGACGCATCTATTTTTAACTTAAATACACCTGATTAGAATGGCTATGAATAAAGCAGTAAACTGTGACAGTGGCACCCGAGGAGAAAATACAGCGACCTCTAAAACCTATTTACCCGGCGATTTGGCCATGTGGTTTTTTATCCTGGCCGAATTAACCGTGTTTGCTATTTTCTTTATCGGCTTTGCCATCACCAGACAGATTTATCCGCAGATGTTTATTGATGGACAGGCTTATCTTCATCCGGTTGCCGGCGCTATAAATACTATCGCGCTAATTACCAGCAGCCTGTTTGTCGCATTGAGTGTGCAGGACATTAAACAAGGTGCCGAAGGCTCCGCTAAGCGATACCTTTTGGGAGCGCTCGTGATGGGGGCTATCTATATCGGAGTGAAGTCCTGGGAGTACGCACAATTAATGAATAGCGGTATTGGTTTGTCGACCAATAGCTATTTTACGTTGTATTTTATGATCACGGCTTTTCATTATATGCATGTCTTATTGGGCATGGTGATTTTAGCTGCTATTGCCTTAAAAACCCAGCGGGGTGGCTATCAGGGTAAAAGTCTTTCCGGCTTTGAAGCCGGTGCCTGTTATTGGCACATGGTGGACTTGGTTTGGGTTATCTTATTTCCGCTTATCTACGTGATTAAATAGGGCCGGTTATGCAGACAGAATCAAAGAAAAGAATTTTTATCAGTTATTTGGCATTAATTGCGTTTACGCTAATTTCTGCAATAATTGGTGAATTTGCAAACCCTGAGACTGTTTTCTCAGAGACAAATATTGTCATCACGATTAGTTTAATCGTTATTATCAAAGAACAAAAAATTGTCGATGTATTTATGGAGCTTAAACACGCACCCAAATTGTGGCGATATTTACTGTTATCGTATGTTGTTTTAGTGCCGTCAATCATTGCCGGGATTTACCTGATTTTTTAATTAATCGACATGGAATGTGATTAAAAAAGAACACCAGTAGGCTAATTTATCATCATTATAAAGGTGAATACGCTTGCGTTTGGGTTTCTGACTTTTCTACGCTTTCCACGTGTTTATTGTTCTGCAAATGATAATTATTATTCTATATTTCAGCTTTTATTAATACTTTAATGGATAGCTTATGTCTGCAACATTTACAAAAAGTATGGCAAGAAACATTTACTACGGGGGCAGCATGTTTTTCTTGCTGTTGTTTTTTGGATTGACCATGCACACCACCAAAGTGATGCCCGAACGGGATCATCGGGAAAATTTGACCGAGGCCGTTGAGCGGGGCAAAGGTCTTTGGGAAGTTAATAACTGTATTGGCTGCCATACCTTAGTTGGCGAGGGCGCTTATTACGCTCCGGAGCTGGGTAATGTCTTTTACCGACGTGGCAATGGTGATCTGGATACATTCAAAGCTTTTCTGAATGGCTGGATGAGTGTTCAACCACTGGGGATCCCTGGCCGACGCCAAATGCCTCAATTTAACTTAACCGAGCCAGAAGTTAACGATTTGGCAGAATTTCTAAAATTTACTGCCGAGATGGAAGTTAATGGCTGGCCACCAAACATTGAAGGGTAAGGATATTATGGATACGTTAAAATTTAAGTCACAAATTGTGGCAAAACCTTACTTTATTTTTGCCCTGATGCTGTTTGTGGGGCAAATATTATTTGGTTTAGTGATGGGGTTACAATACGTTGTTGGTGATTTTCTGGGTGGTACTGTGCCCTTTAATGTTGCCCGCATGGTTCATACTAATTTACTGATTGTATGGTTATTGTTCGGGTTCATGGGGGCTGCTTACTTTCTTGTTCCGGAAGAGGCTGAAACCGAACTGTACAGTCCTAAATTAGCTATCTTGCTGTTTTGGGTCTTTGCTGCGGCGGGAACGCTGACTATTTTAGGCTACTTGCTGGTGCCATATTCAACGCTGGCGGAAATTACCGGCAATGAATATTTCCCGACCATGGGACGAGAATTTTTAGAACAACCGACCATTACCAAAATTGGTATTGTCATCGTCTGTTTGGGTTTTTTATTCAATATTGGCATGACCATTCTTCGCGGCCGTAAGACCGTGATTAATATGGTGTTAATTACGGGCTTAATTGGTTTAGCGGTTTTCTTCCTGTTTTCATTTTACAATCCGGCAAATATTGCCCTCGATAAACTGTTTTGGTGGTTTGTGGTGCATCTCTGGGTTGAAGGTGTATGGGAATTAATTATGGGAGCAATTCTTGCGTTCATCTTAATTAAAATTACCGGGGTCGATAGAGAAATCATTGAAAAATGGTTGTATGTGATCATTGCCATGGCGTTAATTTCTGGTATTTTGGGCACCGGGCATCACTTCTTCTGGTTAGCCACGCCTGGCTATTGGCAGTGGATTGGCTCAGTATTTTCTGCCTTAGAACCCTTGCCGTTTTTTGCAATGGTGCTCTATGCCTTTAATATGGTGAATAATCGTCGTCGTGACCACCCCAATAAAGCTGCTACATTATGGGCGCTGGGCACTTCGGTAATGGCCTTTTTAGGTGCTGGTGTTTGGGGCTTTTTACATACTTTAGCACCCGTTAACTTTTACACCCATGGTACGCAAATCACTGCGGCACACGGGCATATGGCCTTTTATGGTGCCTATGTAATGATTGTACTCACCATTATCTCTTATGCGATGCCAAAACTTCGCGGGATCGGCGAAGCATCCAGCAAGAAAGCCCAGGTTGTTGAAATGTGGGGTTTCTGGTTGATGACCGTTGCAATGGTGTTTATCACCTTGTTCCTTACCGGAGCCGGTATTTTGCAAGTGTGGTTACAGCGTCTTCCTGAATCGGGCGAAGCGCTCAGCTTTATGCAGACGCAGGATGAGTTAGCCATATTCTATTGGGCAAGAGAGTTTGCCGGGGTGATATTTATGATCGGTTTACTCACTTATTTAGCCAACTTCCTTGTTGATAAAAAAGAGGCGGTTAAATCTTGATCAGATGTACAACTGTATAACGTGTCGCAATCGTCAGGCTTTTTCAGCTGGCGATTGTTACATTTTTATCACTGACATGGAGACGCAGGATAAGTTAGCCATGTTTTCTGTTGATAATTCTTTTTTTTT
>JBLIEH010000198.1:0-4392 GCA_047632875.1 Psychromonas sp.
TGGCTGCAAGTTGTGGTTTTAAATTTGATGTCAGCGTGGATAATCTCAGTGGCATTAGCATTGACCGCTTGAGTTTTAAACATAAAGTGCATGACAGGGTGATGAATTATTTACAAAATGGATTTTCCGAGCGAACGATCTTGCTGATTAATGCCTGTCGGGATTTTTATAACACCCCAGTATTATCACCTGAATTGTTTAATTATCAAGGGATCGGGACTGCAGATGCAAATAATTTTGGAACTCGCTAATGAATAAAATTTACCATCATCCAGTGCAGATTTATTACGAAGATACCGATCATTCCGGGGTGGTTTATCACCCTAATTTTCTGAAGTATTTTGAACGGGCCCGCGAGCACGTGATAGATAGCAATTTGCTGGACAAATTGTGGCGTGAAAATGGGCTTGGTTTTGCGGTATATAAAGCGAATATGACCTTTCAAGATGGTGTTGAGTTTGCTGAGATTTGCGATATTCGCACCACCTACCAAATTGACGGAAAGTATAAAACCCTATGGCGGCAAGAGGTGTGGCGACCCGGCGCGACTAAAGCGGCTGTGATTGGCGATATTGAAATGGTTTGCCTGGATAAGCATAAACGTTTACAACCCCTGCCGGAAAGTATAATGAAGACCCTGCTTAGGGAATAATATCAAGCTTCAGCGGATCTATAAATGCGGCATGAAAACCTGATATTCGGCGTTGTATATGACCAAACTAACGAGGATCAAAATTTCACCATCCTTTTACTTATTTTATTTATCCCTAAAGCTTTTCCGCCAAAACTCCTTACAAATATCTGTCTAGTATTACACGACCACTACAATCCAAGCTTTACTATTCTTTAAATCTTGCATGGACACACAGATATTATTTACATAACATAGGGTTAACATATCAGCAACAGTTGAAACTAAAATATTATGACCAATGAAAACACCGCAATCGAAAAAGATGTAGATATACTGTTAGTGGGATCGGGAATTATGAGCTCGACCTTAGGCATTTTATTAAAACAGTTAGACCCGAGTATGAAAATAGCCATGATCGAGCGTCTACCTGATGTGGCGACTGAAAGTAGCGACGGTTGGAACAATGCAGGGACAGGGCACGCGGCTTATTGTGAACTCAATTATACACCAGAAATGAGTGATGGCAGTATTGATACCAGAAAGGCATTTTTTATCAATACCGCTTTTGAAGAGTCATTACAGTTTTGGTCTTATTTGGTTGATAAAAAAATCTTACCCAGTCCGACGCATTTTATTAATCAGGCGCCCCATCATAGTTTTGTGAGCGGTGCCAAGGACGTTGAGTTCTTGCGTAAGCGTTACCAAACATTAAGTGTCCACCCTCTATTTTCTGCGATGGAATACAGTGAAGATCCTGACGTTTTGAAAAAATGGATGCCGTTAATTATGCAGGGCCGGGATCCAGGTACAAAGGTTGCTGGTACTAGAGTACGTTACGGTTCGGATGTTAATTTCGGTGCATTAACGCGTGACATGCTGACCGGCCTTCAGGAGATGGGAGATTTTGAAATTCTGGTGCAGCACTGTGTTACCCATATTGATAAGCAAGATGATAATCGCTGGCGCGTGCGGGCTAAAAATAAGACCGGCGGGGCTCATCGTTACTTTAATGCCCGATTTGTTTTTCTTGGTGCGGGAGGTGGTTCTTTACCGCTGCTGCAAGCATCAGGCATTCCTGAGGGAAATGGCTATGGGGGTTTCCCTATCAGCGGACAATGGTTGGTCTGTACTGTTCCCGAAGTGGTTGAAAAGCATCATGCTAAAGTTTATGGAAAATCACCTGTCGGTGCGCCACCCATGTCAGTACCTCATTTAGATACCCGTATTATCGATGGTAAGAAGGCCTTGTTATTTGGTCCCTTTGCCGGGTTTACCACCAAGTTTCTTAAAAAGGGATCCTTCTGGGATCTGCCTACTTCTGTCAATCTATTGAATCTATTTCCTATGTTGTCTGTGGGGTTACACGGTTTCGATTTGCTCCGTTATCTGATTACCGAAGTGTTACAGACACACAAATCAAGGGTAAAAGCATTACAACAATTTTATCCTGAGGCAAAACCCGCAGATTGGTTTTTGTCTGTTGCGGGGCAGCGTGTACAAATAATTAAAAAAGGTACGGAGCGCGCGGGAAAATTGGAGTTTGGCACTGAGGTTATTCACTCTGCTGATGGGTCGCTAGTGGCTTTATTAGGCGCATCACCCGGTGCATCAACAGCTGTGAAAACGATGTTGGACATTATTGAAGATTGCTTTCCCGAGGAGGTGAAAACCCAAGCATGGCAAGCACAGATGAAAAAAATGATTCCATCTTATGGTCAATCTCTATTTGATAATACTGATTTATTGTCCGAGGTGAGAGAGCATACGCTGACCAGTCTAGAGTTGGATACTTTACCTCTATAAAAACTAAACGCATTATAGGTAAATACTGCGTTTAGTGCGTTATCGTCCTCTTTTATCTAGCTTAATAAATGCCTAAAAGACAGAGAGGTTGATGACGCTATAGAGCAGTGCTTGACGTGAGCCTGAGCTGTGAATAAGATGGATAAAAGTGCAACGTCGTTGCAACTAATAAACAGCTTCAGCCATGTTAAAATAACAAAAAGTGACTGTAATGAAAAAAGATAAAGTGCTCTCCCCAATCAAACAGATGCAGCAAGATGTAAAAAACGGTGGCAGTAAATACAAGGCATTTTCCCGATACCTAACTGCTGGTGGACAGGCAGAGCCTGGCTCAATGGCATTAGCGATGATCCCCGATAAAGCAGCCGTTGAGCAATATGGCTGGATGAATTGGTTAATTTTGCTTATGTATTGGCTGCCTATAGGTTCTTTATATGTTGCCGGGGCGCTTATGCAGGGCAACCTATATATAGGACACCTGCTGGTACCGATGATAGTGACCTATTTTGTGTTAAAGAAAAGCGCAGTCAGTTACTATTTCTTTATCTACCTTAGTGCGAAAGTCATCTACGAGGCTTTTAATTCAAGCACCGATAATAAGTTATTTTTACCATTCGTCACTGTCTATTGCGTTGTATTGATTGCTCTCACGATTATGACCAAATTAAGATTATTTCCATACCAGAGTTTTTTCCAGCAGAAGAAAAAATCAGACGGCACCTTTGTTTTTACATCGGAACCGGAACAGAGATGAGAGTATGCATTTTCGCTTTCTAGTAAACACCTTGATTTGAAATAGAAGTGTTTATGTCCGCATATAAAAAGGTGATAAAACCAATCAATACTACTGCATTAAAGCGGCAGCCGTTAAGTTGACTTTTTACTCCTTAGCGCTCAACAACTGCACTATCTTAAAGCGTGTTTAAGTTTGATCACCATGGCTGCGTAACTTGGGCGATCAATAAGAAATAAGCAGAAAACTTCCTTAGAAAAAAAATTATTTATCCTGTTGTTTGGAATTCTGGACTAGAATTATAGACAGGTAATAGGTAATAGGAAAGGAGGATGTTATGCACTTTCACAATGCTGCCGGTCAGATGATGAGGCTTGCTGATAATTTAACACTGAAAGAATTATACGATATGGGGATTGAACTTACCATTTCAGAAAAAGTTGATCCTGACCATGAACTTTGGTTGTCAGACGAGGAGATAGATGAGCTTGACACTGAAAAAAAAGACGCTTAATCTCATCAAAGGGTTAGATCCTCCGCTTAATATCGGGGGATTTTTTTATGATTTTTAACCTTAAATATTAATATCTATTGTTGTCACCATCTCGCTGCATTTAGCCTCATTAAGAAAATTTAGGATAGTGACAGTTACGCATTTTTTGCGGATACGGTGCAGGCAAGATTGGCGACGAACAATAGAGAAGAATACCCAGCTTAGCGACGCAACTATTTGCAACCGCAAGCCGCTCGTGTATTATCGCGATTATTAGCCTGTTCTGGGCATTAGCCAAAACGGTTCACTCTTTTATTATAGCAATTCGGATCAATAAATACTCTAAAGTTGCGCAGCAAAAAATTAATAAAAACAACGACCTTATTGTTTATTTTAACCCGCAGAGAATGATCTGATAGGATGCGGATTGCTATTAATACCAGAGTAGCGATAGTATTCTGCAACCAAACCCTGTAAAGAAACTTATCTCTTGTATAGTCGGGTCAACAGCCCCTATTTTTTGGCGGAAATAATCATTCAACTCCTTTTAAAAAAACGGAATCAATAAATATAAATGATGACATTTAAAGACTATAAATTATTAAGCCAACAGGCCGTTGCATTAATTGCTGATGAAACGGATTTAACTGCAAACCTTGCTAATCTCAGTGCATTACTCAATATGAGCTTAGATAATATTAATTGGGTTGGGTTTTATTTGTTGAAGGA
>JBLIEH010000199.1:0-4387 GCA_047632875.1 Psychromonas sp.
AACCCCATGCCGCCCGTTAAGTAGATAATTTCGGGTTGCTGCTTGGCCTCATCAACTGCCCCGTCAATCATGACAAACATCTTTTCTAACCAGTTTGTCATGGTCTGCGCAACCTGATCACGTTTGATTGCAACAGCTAATGATTTTTCTATAAAAGTTAACGACAAGTCTGTTTGTTGTTGGTCACTTAAATTGATCTTTGCAAGCTCAATGGCGTGCATCAATTGATGAGTAAGCCTTTGCTTTTGTACATGCTGTAAACGCATAAGTGGCGCGGGATCTTCACTTTCATAAATATATTCATTGATCGATTTAGCACGTGCAGGGGAATAAAAATCACTCATCTCTGGCATGTTGTCGATCGCATAAACGCCAAAATACAACATATTTGGAATGGAACGACCACCTGCGGTGCGCCCTCCCCGACCAAACAGAGGTGAAACGATACCACTTGCTAAATCTTTATCACTGACAATGCCTCCTTGGCGGATCCCATTGGTGGCATAAATATCAGCATCGCGATCAAGTTTATTCGCTTTCTCTTCACTTAATAAACAAAAAGTAACATCGGAGGTACCACCTCCTAGATCGACTATCATCGCTTTAGTTGGTTTTTTGATTTTTTGTTCAAAGTGATAAGCGGCAGCAAGGGGCTCATGAATAAAGTCAACCTGTGCGAAACCGGCTTTGGTTGCTGCGCGTAACATTAACGCTTCAGCTTGTTGGTTTCCTAATTCCCCCATGGTGGAGTGGTAGTTGACCGGCCGCGCAATAACTGCTTTATTGATAGTGGTATTTAACTGTTTTTCGGCACATTGCTTAAGATAAGATAGAAAGCGAATGACCAATATTTCAAAGTTATCTAATAACATTTTCGGAATTTTAGCGCCAAGAAAATTCTTCGGGCTATTTACATATCTCCCTTCATCCGGGGTTAATAAAAAGGCGTTAAAACCTTGTTCGCCAAACAAGATCTCACCTGAATTTAACATCTCATTTAAGGTTTGTTCATTGGTTTTTGCATTATGACTGACTGCGCCCGATTCATTATGTGTCAAATAGATTGCGGAGCGGATTTTAAACGGGTTCTCACTATTTTTATCTACAACAATCAGTGTTGGTTTGTTATTAAGCCAAGCTGCTACGGCACAATTACTTGTACCAAAATCAATACCAATAAAATCAGCTGTCATTATGTTCCCTGATAAAGAAAAGGCAGGACATCCATACCCTCTTCTTTTAATCATTAAATTAAAAGAATTATGATACCTCGAACCGCTAAAAATTAATATTGAACATAACAAAAAAGCCAGGTCTATAAACCAAGATGGCTGTTAAGTTGTTGCTAGAGAATAAAAACGAAGCGTCTTTATTAAGCGGCTTTATAATGTGATGGATGCTCCTTCCTAATAGCGTTACCTTTGTCATAATGAGATTAGATCTTTTAATCCAAGGAGCATAGTCTGCCACTTTAAGGAATGAGAAACCTTAAATTAATGGCTATTATTAGCAGAGCTTCATTGATAACAATCAAATCCGCCCTGTCGCTTTTAAACGTTTTTGCACTCTTTGGTGATAAAGTTTGGCTAAATAAGGACGAATAACGGGCAGGGAAATTAAATAAGCCAAGGGTTTAAGCAACCAAACCCGACTCATTAGCGCAATATAGGCATCCATTTCAAATAAAATCATGCCGTTTTCAAGTTGAATGTGCAGTTCAGAAAGTGCCTTTAGAGGATCGATTCCTATACCTTTTAAGTACTCATCTTGACCCGTTATATCCAACCATTTTACTTGTTGGCCTCCTTGACCCGCAAGACGCTCATAAAATCTCCGATCTTTTATACACTTAGGGCAAGCACCATCGTAAAATACTGTAATAGACATTTTATTATTTGAATCTGAGATATTCATATCATCACCATTTTTGGTTAAGGCTGAACTGTTCGAGCTTAGCAAACTAATGCTTTTTGATTCAATCTATTGTTTAACCACATCACAGAACACCCTATAGTGTGATCGAAGTTCTGCTACCGATTTAAATATAGCCTTGTTAATTTTCTTCTGTCATCCTCAAATTTTTCTTACCAGCAAACGCACCGAATTTAAAGTCTATGACGAAGACCGCTAATGTTAAGTAATTAACAGCATCAAGCAGTTATGAATGTATTAACAAGCCGAGATGCTGCTCGCAGTTTGCTTTTTATTTCAATAACCAGACAAACAATCATTCACCTGGTTCCATATTACTAAAGAGTATAAACAGTATCCTTTTATAACAAATCGTTTCAAGTAAGGGATAAGTTGATCTTGCGTAAGTTTTCCGCGAAGAGGACGATAATAAAAGTGAGTGTTAAATCACACTTTTAACTGTTAAATGTTCTTTAATCCACAAAAAAGTATTGTTTAACAGCCACAACGACAATGGAGTATGGGGATATGAATAATACTATTGCGCATTTTATCGCGGCAACACTCAACGAAGCCGGGGTAAAACGAGTTTGGGGAGTAACAGGTGATTCTTTAAATGGTTTAAGTGACAGTCTGAGCCAGTTTGACAATATCGAATGGATTGGTACTCGTCATGAAGAAGTTGCCGCATTTGCTGCTGGAGCAGAGTCGCACATTTCAGGCGAAATTTCTGTTTGCGCCGGATCATCTGGCCCCGGTAATTTACACCTCATTAATGGATTATTTGATTGTCACCGTAACCGAGTTCCAGTACTTGCGATTGCGGCCCATATCCCTTCATCTGAAATTGGCAGCAATTATTTCCAAGAGACTCACCCTCAGGAACTATTTAAAGAATGCAGTGTTTTCTGTGAGTTGGTTTCAAATCCAGAACAAATGCCGTATTTACTTGAAACGGCTATGCGCCAGGCCATTTTACATAAAGGAGTGGCGGTATTAGTGTTACCCGGAGATGTTGCTCTTTCCCCAATGCCTGACGGCATTAAACCAAAATGGAATGTCCCCAACCCCGCATTTTATACTCCCGCATCGGTCGACTTACTTGAGCTTGCCGAACGCTTAAATAAAAGCCGTAAAATCACCTTATTGTGTGGGGCGGGTACGCAAGGCGCGCATGAGGAAGTTGTGGCACTTGCGGGGAAACTTCAAGCGCCTATTGTGCACGCAATGCGCGCTAAAGAGTATCTGGAATATGATAACCCTTATGATGTAGGAATGACGGGGCTGATTGGTTTTTCTTCTGGTTATCATGCAATGAAACAAGCAGATACGGTACTGATGATTGGTACAAGTTTCCCATATCGTGCCTTTTATCCTGAGAATGCTACATTACTGCAAATCGATAATAACCCGGCGGCATTAGGTCGACACGCACAAATTGATTTTGGTGTATTAGGTGATACTCAAAATACGTTAAAAGGCTTGTTGCCATTAATTAATAATGATCGTTCGGAAAAGCATTTGCAGCAATGTGTTAACAATTATCAAGAGGCGCGCAAAGAGCTCGATCAGCTCGCCAGTGGCAAAACCTCACAGCATTTGATTCATCCGCAGTACTTGGCCAGATTAATCAGCGAACAAGCGACTGACGATGCAATTTTCACCTGCGATGTCGGCACGCCAACCGTTTGGGCGGCGCGTTACTTAAAAATGAATGGCCAACGCCGTTTGATAGGCTCCTTTAACCACGGTTCGATGGCCAATGCGATGTCACAGGCGATGGGCGCTCAATCACTGGATCGTTCTCGTCAAGTGATTGCGATGTGTGGTGATGGCGGTTTCTCAATGTTGATGGGGGATTTATTATCACTGAAACAGCACAATCTTCCGGTAAAAATCATCGTCTTTAACAACCGTTCTCTTGGCTTTGTGGCGATGGAAATGAAAGCAAGTGGTAACCTTTCTGATGATACCGATTTAGAAAACCCAAGTTTTGCCGCAATTGCGGAAGCTTGTGGCATCAAGGGCATTCACGTTGATAAGCCGAAAGATTTATCAGCAGCTCTCGCCGAGACGCTGAGTTATCCCGGTGCAGTGGTACTTGAGGTGGATACGGCAAAACAAGAGCTAGTCATGCCACCCAAAGTGAAACTCGAGCACGCCAAAGGTTTTAGCCTGTACATGATGAAAGCTATCATTAATGGGCGTGGTGATGAAATCGTCGAATTAAGTAAAACTAATTGGCTTCGTTAAACCAGGCCTTGTTTTTTGGCTAAGGATGTTTTTGGGGTAGTTAGCACTGCCCATCGGAGCCATCCATTAGGAAAAACACCGGGAACCCATTCTTTTTGATCCTAAAATTAATATTGGATATAACAAAAAATAAGGTGTTTTTTATCCTAAAGCACTTTACCAAAAAAAATAGTGACCAGATTTACTTGGCCACTATTTTCAGCTTGCTTGTTGGTTAACAATC
>JBLIEH010000200.1:0-4372 GCA_047632875.1 Psychromonas sp.
CCCATCTTCAGGTCGAACATAATATTTTGAATGGTATGCACCGCCCCACTCATATTGCAGTGTTTTCCCTTTTAAATCCCCTGCTTTGCCTATTGTTAGTGCAAAACCATAACCAAAACCATCGTTCCAATCCATATCAATGTAAGGTATTTGATTGCTTGTCATTTCTACTACAGATGCGGGCGATAGTATCTTGGTTCCATTCAACGTTCCTTGATTCAGTAACATTAAGAGTAATTTTGAATAATCACTAGCCGTTGATACCAACCCAGCGCCACCCGAGAATGCTTGCATAGGGCCAGCAGCATAATGACCCTGGCTAAGCATATAATCTTCTGCTGTATTGGTATCACGTGCTCTTTTTATATGACTATCAGTGGCGTTATATACAGCAGTCAGGCGACTTTGTTTACTTTTCGGAATATAAAAATGTGTATCAATCATGCCCAGAGGACCGGTAATTTCTGTCTCAAAAAATTCTTTTAAACTTTTCCCTGATATGGATTCGATTATGACACCCAGTAAATCAGTGCTATGACCATAAACAAATTCTGAACCCGGCTGAGCTTGTTGAGGTAAAGTTGTAAGCGTCGCTAAGGCCTGCTTCATGGTCTGTTCTTTATCTGCAAAATACCAGCCGTGAAGTCCAATCTCCTTCCACTTGTCTTCTATTATTCCCCATCCATAACTTATGCCCGCAGAATGGGTGAGGAGATCATGTACCGTAATTTCACGTACCGCAGGCACTTCAGTATAAGACTTGTCTTTATGCATAACTAAAACGTTAGTCTTTTTGAAGGAAGGAATATATCTCGAGACAGGATCTGTAAAGTTAATGAGTCCTCTTTCTTTCAATATCATTACGCTTACTGAAGTGAGCGCTTTGGTTTGCGAAGCAATACGAAACAAACTATCAATTTTCATGTCTTTGTCAGCTTCAACATCCTGTTTACCGGCGGCTATATGCAGAAGTTCCTTACCATCTTTCATAACAAGAATAACTCCCCCGGCAATTTTATGGGTGTCTACATACCCATTTATAATACTCTCGGCAGCGGTAAAATTATAATCCTTAGCGAGTAAAAAGGGACTAAAAAGCAGTAAAGCAACAACAGCGACTCTATTGTTCCTGTTATTTTTACTTATCTGAATAATTTTCGTTGTCATAGCGTTAATCCAAGTCGATTTTCACAATACATTCGATAAAATCAGCAACGTTGAACTGCTTAATTTTAAACCCTGCCTAGTTACATGAAACACAACTAAGTACCGGAACAGTAAACGATGTACTGAGTCTATTCAACTTAAGGTCTGTGGACCGGATAATCAAAAAATTGATAAGAATTAAAAGCCATTGTTAGCTGTAGCGAAGAAAACAGTGTATTAAGTAATTTAGTGTGTTTCTAGCCACTTACGCTGGCACTTAACGTTTGGAAAAAAATAGCTTAAATTATCAAATGCTCGAATAGAAATATATTGACCCGGTGACTCAGGTAAAAATCATTATTACTCAAGTATTCTATAAAGTGGCTAAATAAAGGCGAAATCAGAGATAAGCTCAAAGCAGCATACGCCACTAAAACCTCATCTCTGACGGCAATAATATCTAAAGTAAAATCCAAACTATATTTAAGGACAACCCGCCCCAGGCGATGCAACATTAGCCACTTCAATTTTTCCAGCTCTCGTTACGCTCACTATTTTTGCTTGAGAGCTCAGAGCGGTAAGCATAAATAAGGTTTTACCATCATCGCCGCCTAGCATACAGGCATAACAATTTTGACTGGTATTGACCACCTCTAACACCTCACCGCCTGGTGCAAAGAGCACACATTCGTTGCTAACCGCGTTTGCAATCCATATATTACCGTCGGCATTCAGACAGATCCCATCGGGAACTCGTGCACCGGTCGCAGCCCACTCTCTTCTATTGTTAATACAGCCATTTTCAAGAATATCAAACGCGGTTAAACACAGACCCAACGTTTCGGCGACAATTAAGGTTTTGCCATCTGCTGAAATGACAGAACCATTGGGGAAACTCATACCACCGGTGGCAATACTCGCATCTCCTTGTGGTGTCACTTTCACAATATTGGCTTTAGGATGATCCGCAATCACTGACTCTACACCGCGAGCTTGCATCTCCGCATCCAAATTAAAACCAAAATTACCTACATAGGCATTACCTTGCTTATCAACCACCATATCGTTACATAGATGTTTTGAGTATTTAGACAAATCAGCATGTAAAACCAACCCGTCTTTTTCAAGTCGCATTAACGCTAAGGATTCCATACATACGACTAGTAAACGTCCATCGGGTAGCCAACCGAGGCCAGAAGGTTGCTCATCTAATTGTAACTCCAATCTAGTGTCGCCTTGCAGGTCAACAGATTTGACTGCTTGGTCGTAAAAATCACTATACCAGAGGCGGCCATTTTTCCAGCGTGGGCTTTCGCCAAAATAAAGTCCGTCGATTAATGTGGTTGAATGTGTCATTAGTATCCTAATTATTTAATTTAGATCCAAAGAATAAACAATCGGTCCATTCTCCCCAACAAGCGTCGATTTAATCGATTGTTTTAATATAATTACAGTAAAGCTGTATTTACGTTAACCCCGCCATATTTTCTATGCATGCACTAAATATTCGTTACGACTCAGCGGCGTTTTTTGTAAAAACGTTTGATATTGTGCTCGGTATGATGGTCGAGTATTTCCTCTAATTTGTGTCCAATTTTAGAACAAATTTTAATCTGTTCTAATTGTGGCCAGGTAGACCGTTCACCTTCAATAACCAATTCTTGGATTTCATCAGAGGTGAGTTGCCCTAGAAGTTTTTGAGGATCGACAAAATTAAAGTTAGGTGCAATATTCACATCACCTTTGTAATCTTGAGCCATAACCGAATAGAACATACTCATCGTTTTACCCACATCAGGTATTTTTCTTAAATAACGGCGGCTAAATTTTTCGCCACTTTTCAGAATTTCGTGAGTGGATAATCGTATGACTTTTTTTGCCCCTTCAGACACAGGCATATATTGTTCGCCCTTCATAATGGCTAACGCTAACGGATTCGCCTGACTGACAATATAATGATTAACGCCATAAAGTCTTGCGAGTCTTTTAGCGGGTAAATCGTCTGTAACGGCTCCGTCTACCCAACGACGATCAGGTAAATGAGGTTGAGCCTCACCGTAAACATTTTTCGCCATCAACATAACTGGCGGATAGACACCCGGCACTGCACAAGACGCCATGACTGCTGAACGCACATAAACATTTGGTGAAGTGATGGCATTCATTAGCCTAGAAGACTGATGTTCTTCATAAGGCGCAATAGTGATACTGATCATTCGTCCTGTTTTTTCATAGGCTTCCTGAAAGGTGATATCAGGAATAATTGCCTCTAACATTATTTTCAAGGATGCAGGATCAGACTGCTTACGGATAAAGCTTTTAGGACGATTATCAATCTCAGCCTGTAGCGGATCAAGTACCTGATCACCTTGTAATACAGACGGTAGTTCTTCGTCAGAATAGGTACCTAGTATGGCAGCAGAGATTGCACCCGCGCTTGAACCAGAAATAACGGTAGGTAACACTTTATGTTCAAATAAGGTCTTTATGACCCCACGATGAAAATGCCCCAGTGATCCGGCACCGCTCAACATCAAAGCAGATCGGCCAAAACAATGACTGGCACGTTCAAAAAAATCAAGCTTATCTTCCTTGGTGACGTCACTAGACTCAGGAATGTTAGATATGTGTTCGAGGGCACCCACTATTTCATCAACGTACTCTTCAATAAGATTTTTAGTGCCAAATTTGGCCTTTTCATAGAGGATAGATTTGCCCATCCCTCCCTGATTACCATGAATTCCCTCGTTTAAAGCGAATAATAGCCCAATGTCGTCTCCCTGACGTCTAAGCTGTTTTAGTGCGTCTATTCTGGAACGAATATTCACATAATCATAACTCTTTGACTCTTCTTTGCTTTTCCATGCATCGAAACCAGACTTGGCGTCATGCTCAAGCGCTGCAACTTTCCAGTCAGCATAACTATCGGCACGAAGCATTTTACGCTCCAAACGGGTAAGAGAAAAACTAGAAGAGATAGACAGCATATAGCCAGAGTTCCACAATAATAAAAATGCATAACAACATTATAATCAAAATAAAAAGGGGGAACCATCAAGATAACTGATATAAACATACAAGAAAAAATGAGGGGGAATGACATATTAGATAATTTCGCCGGCATCTATCAAAAGTTAATCATTTATTTTTAATCTCCATTAACCCAACACCACTCATATATAACTATGTCAGAATTTGTCGCAACAATACTTTTCTTTGGCCATCT
>JBLIEH010000201.1:0-4354 GCA_047632875.1 Psychromonas sp.
GGATCACCATTAGATTTTAAAGAACATTGAAGGGAGATTCCTTCGGCGCAGAATTATACATAGATCACATAAATCTGCAATATTTTGCCTTGTTTATTTTTCGAACAATTTTTAATTTAAAGGAAGATCACCCGCTTTATGCGAGGGCCTGTTTATCTTTCGGGATTGTTTTTGCAGCCGTTTGTAGATTCTTTATACAAGGCAGCGCTTATGCAGTGTAGTTATTTTACATAAATAAGCGATAACGCCGTAGAAAGGAGCTACAAACGCTGCCCGAAGGGTTCGGATAAAAGCGTTTTACTCTTTGTTGCAAGGTATTTACTTAGAATGACTAAGCTGCACACCTCGCGCCGCGATTAAAATGCTTTTATCACGAACAAAAATTAACCACGAAAGATAAACAGGCCCTAATAAAATAGATGATTGAGCAGAGATAATAGAACTGTTTTTTGTAATTTAATTAATGGTAAACTTCGCACACTTAATTTGGTCTTAAAACATAAAGGAATTCAAATGCTAGAAAACGTACGCATTATACTCATTGGCACTTCTCATCCCGGTAATGTCGGCAGTGCAGCAAGAGCAATGAAAACAATGGGGCTAACAAAACTAGTACTTGTCGCGCCTGAATGTGAAATTGATGGAAAATCCGTTGCACTTTCGGCCGGTGCCTCGGATGTATTAAAAAATCATAGAGTTTGCAATACCTTGGATGAAGCTATTGCTGATTGTGGCTTAGTGATCGGAGCAAGTGCACGCCCGCGCACGCTGGACTGGCCTATGCTGGATCCGCGCGAAATGGGTCAAAAAGCGGTCGTAGAAGGCAATAAACACCCCGTGGCATTAGTGTTCGGTCGCGAAAATAGTGGTTTGACTAATGATGAGCTGCAAAAGTGTAATTTCCATGTGTTTATTCCGGCAAATCCGGACTATAGTTCACTGAATTTAGCCATGGCAGTACAAACTTTAAGCTATGAAATACGCATGGCATTTTTGTCATCAACGGCTTACCCCGAACAGTCAGAGGAATATCCTCTTGCTGAAGAAATCGAAGGATTGTTCAACCACCTCGAACAAACTTTAGTAGATACCCGCTTTATTGTTCCTGCTCATCCAGGCTTGGTAATGAATAAATTACGGCGCTTTTTCAACCGTGCTCGTCCCGAAGTCAAAGAGCTTAGAATGTGGCGGGGAATTTTAAGCAGTGTCCAAAAATCACTGGGCTCAGCAGGAAAAGATGTTCATAAATCAAGCGATACAGACAACGAATAAAACCTGCTAAAGTGCGCGGGTTATTACTTGACTATTTTTGTCAGGTATTTATACTAACCCTATGAAGTCCACGGAAAGTGTTGTTATATCTCATTTTCCCACTAAATAAGTGAAGCATTATGAAATTAACTTCAAAAGGTCGATACGCAGTCACTGCTATGCTTGATGTTGCCATTAAAGAGCATACGGGACCTGTGCCATTAGCTGACATTTCCGAGCGTCAAGGGATATCCCTTTCATACCTGGAGCAACTTTTTTCCAAATTACGTAAAAAGGAATTAGTGAGCAGTGTTCGTGGTCCGGGTGGTGGTTATAGGCTGGGTAAAGAGCGTCATGAAATCTCAGTCGCCATGATCATTGATGCCGTAAATGAATCTGTAGATATCAGAAAATGCAGCGGAAAAGGTGGTTGTTCTGACGATGGCGTACAATGTTTGACACACTCTTTATGGGCTCAGCTAAGCGACCGAATCAGTAACTTTTTAGATAATATTACCCTTGAAGAGTTAATGACCTCTGATCATGTACAGCATATTTCTGAAATTCAAAATAATAAATTTAACCAAACTGGTCAACTAAACGTTAAAGCACAATAAAACGTTTATTTGTTACAGTGGAGACACAAATGAAATTACCAATTTACCTTGATTACTCTTCAACTACACCTGTTGATCCTCGTGTTGCAGAAAAAATGATGCAATTTTTAACCTTAGGTGGCGAGTTCGGTAACCCGGCTTCCCGTTCGCATCGTTTTGGCTGGCATGCAGAGGAAGCGGTGGATCTTGCTCGTGAACAAATTGCTGATTTGATTAATGCAGATCCTCGTGAAATTGTTTTCACCTCCGGGGCGACAGAATCAGACAATCTTGCAATTAAAGGTGCTGCTCATTTTTATTCTAAAAAAGGTAAACATATCATTACCGCAAAAACTGAGCATAAAGCCGTATTAGACACTTGTCGTCAGCTTGAACGTGAAGGTTTTGAAGTGACTTATCTTGATCCTCAGGAAGATGGCATTATAACACCACAACAATTACAAGAAGCATTACGTCCAGACACTGTTCTGGTTAGCTTAATGCACGTTAATAATGAAATTGGCGTGATTCAAGATATCGCCGCATTTGGCGAACTGTGTCGCGCAAATAAAACTATCTTTCATGTTGATGCGGCGCAAAGTGCCGGCAAAGTAGAGATTGATACCCAAGCCGTCAAAGTCGATTTAATGTCTTTTTCAGCGCATAAAGTTTACGGTCCTAAAGGCATTGGTGCGTTATACGTTAGTCGTAAACCGCGCGTCCGTTTAGAAGCACAAATGCACGGTGGCGGGCATGAACGTGGAATGCGCAGCGGTACATTACCGACACACCAAATAGCCGCTATGGGCGAAGCTTTCCGTATCGCTAAAGAAGAAATGGCTTCTGATAATGAACGTATTTTGGCATTAAGAACGCGCTTATTAAATGGCGTCAGTGATATGGAAGAAGTGTACGTCAACGGCTCTTTAGACAACCGTGTTGCGGGTAATATCAATATCAGTTTTAACTATGTTGAAGGTGAGTCTTTGGTAATGGCGCTTAAAGATTTAGCGGTTTCTTCGGGCAGTGCATGTACCTCGGCAAGTTTAGAGCCTTCTTATGTTTTACGTGCTATCGGCCGTGATGATGAGCTGGCGCATAGTTCAATTCGTTTCAGTATCGGACGTTTCACCACGGAAGAAGAAATTGATTACGCAATCAACATTATTCGTGAAAACATTGGACGTCTACGTGATATGTCTCCTTTATGGGATATGTATAAAGAAGGCATCGATATCAAGAGTATCGAGTGGTCACATTAATAGTTTTGATTGAAGCTTTTTGTTAATAGTACAAGTCTGATAAAAGAAGCACTTGTACTTTTATCAAAAAGAACGAACGATAAATTACATTCACGAACGATTTTAGACAAAAGACTAAAAGGATATATATCATGGCTTACAGCGAAAAAGTAATAGACCATTATGAAAACCCACGTAACGTTGGTTCATTTGACAAAAGTGATCTAAGCGTAGCAACCGGCATGGTGGGTGCACCTGCTTGTGGTGACGTAATGAAACTACAGCTTAAAATTGGTGAGAATGGTCTGATTGAAGATGCAAAATTCAAAACATACGGTTGCGGTAGTGCAATAGCATCAAGCTCTTTAGTGACTGAATGGGTAAAAGGTAAAACGCTCGAACAAGCGGGCGCGATTACTAACACGCAAATCTCATCAGAGCTTGCTTTACCGCCAGTGAAAATTCACTGTTCAATTCTTGCTGAAGATGCGATTAAAGCGGCAATTACTGATTATAAAAGTAAACATCCGAGCGCATAAAGCTATCTGGTATCTGTCCTTTTGATGATAGATACCAATATTAAATTTTCAAATTAATAACTGGAGTCAATTTTGGCTATCACAATGACAGAACCAGCGGCAAAACATGTTGCAGCTTTTCTCTCTAATCGCGGTAAAGGAATTGGTTTACGCTTAGCGGTTAAAACATCAGGTTGTTCAGGTATGGCTTATGTACTTGAGTTCGTTGATGTACTTAATGATGACGATGAGGTATTTATCGATAAAGGTGTCAAAGTCATTGTTGATAAAAAAAGTCTCCTTTACCTCGATGGTACTGAATTAGATTTTGTTAAAGAAGGCCTCAATGAAGGTTTTGAATTTAATAACCCTAATATAGATGGTGAGTGTGGTTGCGGTGAAAGTTTTA
Source organism: Psychromonas sp. (assembly GCA_047632875.1). Lineage (GTDB taxonomy): Bacteria > Pseudomonadota > Gammaproteobacteria > Enterobacterales > Psychromonadaceae > Psychromonas. Next base: position 4,016 of record JBLIEH010000201.1, read on the forward strand.
GTGTCTAATACTTAAACTTAAGCCATTAACTCGTTATACTGATAAATCGTATTTTACTGAGGAATTATGTTTACATTGTTCCTCTTTTTTTTAGGAAACTGTAGTGAATTATTTCGAGCTATTTTCTCTTCCGGTCAATTTTTCAATTGATCAAACACGATTATCTACAACTTACCGTGAACTGCAAAAACAATACCATCCTGATAAGTTTGTGATGCAAAACGACAATGAACGTTTGCGTGCAATGCAGAAAAGTACAGAAATTAATGATGCTTATCAGACATTAAAAAACAGTTCGTTACGTGCGCAATATATGCTTTTATTAGCCGGTGTAGATAT
>JBLIEH010000202.1:0-4342 GCA_047632875.1 Psychromonas sp.
AAACTATCTATAAGCTTGATTATGAATATGTAACAACGGCTTTTTATTTGCAGGATAAAGATTCCCAGCAAGCATGTTTAATCAAAAATGCACAGATAGTCGTTGATCAAAAACGAGAACCTATCACCTTTACAGCGCAAGGGCAGTTATTACCCTTTTATTCAGATCAGCATCGCAAAGATGGCGCCATGATTGAGGTCGAATTATTAGCCGGACAAGAAAGCTATCAATGTGATTTACAAGTGACAATCATGGCCAAAACGGCTGAGTTAGCGCAATTATCAGTCTCTAAACTTGCACTAATCAGTGCACAACTTGAAGGCATCTTAAAAAAGAATGCCGGTATGATAGGAAAGTATTTTTTACCCGAATTTTCAGGTGTCCGTCTGCAACTCAGCGAAAAACCCAGTGAACAACAGTTATCTGTCTTACCTGAACAAGTACTTTTTGCTCAAAACGGGGATCTGTTAATATCAAATGCGATGTTAACTTCAGGTTTAACAGACAGTAACTTGCAGCTGAAGATTGATCGTATTACCCCTTGGATAACCCAATAATATCTTGTCCCTTTTCACCAGCAAAGAGTTAACCGGTGAAGAATTAGCCTGGATTGCCGCACAACAAAATGAACCGTTGATCGGCATCGTGCCGCTTATACAGGCGATGACTAATGAAGTTTTTTTGTTAACTCTGGCCAATAATAATAAAATTATTTTCAAACGCCTAAACCTTAAGGCAAGAGATGTTAGTGATAGGAGGTCTGAATTTAAGGTTGATAAGCTTGCCGCTCTTGCAGGATTGTCACCTAAAATTATTGCCTGCTGCGAGTCTTATAAATTGCAGGAATATTTTTTTGGGCAGGAATTAAGCTGTTTACCGATCACTAAAGAGAGCCTTAATCTGCTCGCTTTACAGTTACAAAAAATTCATCAACTGCCTGCATTACACGCCCAACCCCAGAGATTGACCCTTAGCCTAAAGCAACTTAAAGAACGACTAAAGTCGGACATTGATGAGGCGCATTTTTCTATTATTTTAAAGCGCGCCATTTCCTTAGATAAAAGCAGTGCTAAAAATGTTTTATGTCATGGTGATTTATCTTTAAATAATCTGTTAATAAATAACAAACAGCAGGTAATGATTTTGGATTGGGAGTATGCCGCGCTGGCTTGCCCTGCTTATGATTTAGCCTCTTGTATTTGCATCAATAGCTTAGATAGCTCACAGCAAGAAAGCTTAATAGCGGAGTATTATTCATTAAATAAAGCTCAGCCGACCTCTTTATCAGCACTGCGCAAAGAATGCTGCTTGTATCTTTCTGTCTTTCGCTATCTTAATGTCTTGTGGGGAAAGTGTTTTTTAGTCAATGATAAATCATCGCCTGAAGATAAACCTACCGGTTCTTAAGTATTTGTCCATTCTACTATTTTGATCTTCTGCTAATTTGGTTTTTGTAACGATAATTATTATCTTTTTGTGACTCAGATGGCATAATAAATCCATTCCCTCTCAATAAATTATCTAAAGGTCGTAAAATTGAAATTTACTAACAAAAAAGTTATCTTGTTTGATTTAGACGGTACCCTTATTGACAGCGCGCCAGATCTTTCATTAGCCGTTAACCACATGTTAAGTACACTGCAACGCCCCACCTTTGAGCAAGATATTATTCGCTCTTGGGTCGGTAATGGCGCACAAATACTGGTTAAAAGAGGTTTGTCAGGCCAATCCGCCGTCGATCCAAGTATTGATCCGGACTTATTTGAAAAATCATTACAAATATTCTTAAACTTTTATAAAAATAACCTCTGTATTGATACCAAACTTTATCCCGGTGTGCGTGCCTGTTTAAAAATATTAAAAGCCAAAGGTTACCGCTTAGTGATTGTGACCAATAAACCCTTTGAGTTTATCGAGCCTATTTTAGAAGGCTTACAACTGACTGGATTGTTTGAAATGTTATTAGGTGGCGATAGTTTGGAAAAACGTAAACCCGATGCGTTGCCTTTATTACATGTTTGTGAAAAATTTTCCGTCACCGTAGAACAGTGTTTGATGGTCGGAGATTCAAAAAACGATATTCTGGCGGCTAAGGCGGCTAAGATGGAATCTATCGGTTTAACTTATGGTTATAATTATGGCGAAGATATTGGCCTGCATAAGCCCGAGGTCGTTTTTGATGACTTTTCTGATATCGTAGCAACACTCAGCTAATGATTTTGTAGCAGTTCTTTTAGCAATAATAATAAATTTTCACGGGTTTAAAGTGGTCAGTCAAAAGAAACAAGCAGATAACATCAGCACCTTTAATGTTGCAATAGTTGGAGGTGGTATTGCAGGGGCAAGTATCGCCTTATATTTAAGTGAATTAGGGATAAATGTCTCCTTGCTTGAAAAAGGAGCCAGTTTAGTTAATGGACCGCCTATTTGTCATCTCCATGCGGGGGGCAATTTCTACCGGGAAATTTCCGAACAGCAGTGTTTGACGCTCCTTGCGCAATCCGTTGATCTGTTGCGTTTATATCCCTTTGCAGCAGACTATCGGCCAACAATATTGGCGGTACCCAAACATGATGATGGCACGGCCGATGAGCTGATACCACGTCTGCACAAACTACAGTTAGAGTACCAGCGTCTGATTGATCTCGATCCTGAAAATAAGGTGCTTGGTGAAAGCCAGGATTACTTCCGCTTATTCGAACGCGAGCAGCTGGAAGCGCTAGCGTTAAAAGAGCCCAGTAAAAATCCTCAAAGCTTAGAACAATGGATGATTCCCGTTGCCAAATATGTTGATTTGGACAAACTTAAATTTCCGCTGATCCTGGTACAAGAATTCGGTTTGAATATATTTCGTTTAGGGGCTGGTTGCACACTGTCTTTGCAGAAAAATCCGCATTGTGAATTACTCACCAACTGCGCGGTAACCGATATAATAGCTTCTGAGACTGGTCAATCCTGGTTGTTAGACTACCAGCAGGAAGGGCTAAATAAACAGGCTGAGTTTGATTATTTAATTAATGCAGCGGGTTTTAGAAGCGGTCAGATTGATGACATGTTAGGGTTTAAACGCGAGCGGTTGGTCGAGTTTAAGGCAGCTTACGTCGCGCGCTGGTTAGACTCTGATTGTCTTTGGCCGGAAGTTATTTTTCATGGTAAACGTGGTACCCCTAATGGGATGGCGCAGTTTACACCTTATCCCGGCGGTTACTTTCAGCTGCATGCTATGACCGATGATATTACCCTGTTCGAAAAAGGTTTGGTCACCAGCAGTGCGCAGAGTGCACAACCAAAATTAGCCGAAAAATTTCTTAATAAAATCAACTACCAATGGTCTGAGCAGGAGATGCTTACCCGTACTAATCGTTCGATACAACATCTTGCCGCTTATATTCCAAGTTTTGAGACTGCTAAAATAGGGGCTAAACCATTATTTGGTGCGCAGCAGATACCTGGCGGAGATCCAACATTAAGAGCCGCCGATGTCTCTTTTGTCAGTGAAAGATACGCACGTTGCGAAACGGTCAAAGCGTCATCTGTTTTAACCTGTGCAGATGCGATTGTTGAGCAGATGAAATCGTGTGATTTAATCGATACGAGCATCAAACCGATCCGTTTTTTCCCCGTCACCGAGGCCATTAGCGAGCAGGATATCAACGATCTAGCGGAAAAATTAGCGCAGCAACGTGATTATCCCTTATCCCTAGCACATCTTAATATTACAAAACTTCAGTCGGCCTAACAAGCACTGAGCCTAAAGGCGCAGTTCCAAACAAACAGGGCCGCCGTGTTTAGCTAAAATTTCAACTTGGAATCCCGCCTTCAGGCGGGAGATTTTGACCAATAGATAAATGACTAGACCTCCGATTAAAACACCTCGGAGGTGACGAATAAGACAGCACAGTTAATCCGAATAACCACCCCGTCTTTCCCTACTAGGTCACCTGTTCGGGAACCTTAATACATCAGAATACCAAGCCAATGCGGCTACGAAAATTCCCGTACGTTTTTCTTGTGCTGAACAAGCGCTTTAGCAAGAAAAATCAGGGAAGATTTTTCTAATCTCAGCCAGTACAGGGAAGTAATGTCAGAGGTGGTGCGTTAAAAAGGGTTTGGGCAGTACAAGATCAAAAAACGTCTCGGGCGGCTTTTCTCCTGGCGAGTTATGCAACAGCATAGTGTCACGAGCGGGCTAAGCTCTGCGTGACCTGTTCTCTTTGGCCGTTCAAAGAGAAGTAAGGTCGCCGTCAAGGGTGAAAGACTAACGATAAAAGTGAAACCAAACGCCTCAAGCGAAAGCCTACAAACAACCAATGCGTATTTACATTTCCACGAAGATAGTGGC
>JBLIEH010000203.1:0-4341 GCA_047632875.1 Psychromonas sp.
GTGAGGACAAAAAACAGTGATCTTACCGTCTTCACCTTCGACATCGATCACATCAACCTCCGCCATCATCAGTTCTTCTAAAACGGCTTCATCATCTTCGCCTTTAAAGACAAAAACAGCTTGATGTTCAAACATATGTGCAACAGTGCCGGGTGATCCGATTTTAGCACCGGTTTTCATAAAACAGTTGCGCACATCTGTCCAGGTACGTTTATTATTATCGGTTAAACAATCCACGATCACAGAACATCCACCAGGGCCATAACCTTCATAGCTGGCGCGTTCATAATCTTCACCGCCGCCGCCTTTAGCTTTTTCAATGGCACGTTCGATCACGTGTGTTGGTACCTGGTCTTTTTTGGCTCCATCGATTAAATGACGTAATGAGAGGTTTCCATCGGGATCGAAGCCACCATTTTTAGCTGCAACGTAAATCTCTTTACCGTATTTAGAATAAACTTTCGTTTTAGCGCCCGCTGTTTTGGCCATAGACAATTTGCGGTTTTGATATGCTCTTCCCATCTGATTAGACTCTTTATGTTGGTTTGTTAAAAATAATAGTTAGAATTTTACCTCTTAAGGAGCCCATTATGAAAGTCCAAGATCAAAAAAATTTGCTTTACCCAAATATTTATGGATTTTCACTAGTTTTAAATCAAAAAATCGGCAAAAAAGCTAAATATTTTTCCTTTGTAAGGATATTTAAAGCTGTATTGCAGGCTAGCGGTCCCACTGCAATAGCTATCGAACCCTCTGGCTTCGATAATCAATGCTTATAAGGCCGATCTTAAGAGCTGCACGATAGCATTGAACAACCCGCTTTATCACGCGCCCAATCCGGACGTTTCTGAGCATAAGAGTTATACTCAGGTTGCTGATCATACGGGTTTTTTAATATTTTCTGCAGTGTGGCTATTTCGCTGAAATCACCTTGCTCGGCAAGTTCGATTGCTTGTTGCGCGAGATAATTACGGATGACATATTTAGGATTAACTTTATTCATTGCCGTAGCGCGCATCTCTTGACTTAAGCCATCAAGATTAACCCTGGCAAGATAAGACTGTAACCACTGAGTAAAGTCTTTAATATACTGATCATTGAGATCTAACAGACTGTAATAGCATGGGCCTAATTTTGCCATCCACTGGGTTGCTGTTTGCGTATCTAAATCATTGGGAATAGTTGCGAGTAAACGGTAAAAGAGCGTCATATCTGTTTCTACCGCGCTTAACAATGTTTCTAAGGATTTAAACAGCGCTAAATCAGTTTCTCCCTGATAGTTTTTAAAGCCTAATTTTTCCGTCATCATAACGCACCATTTACGGTGATAATTGATGCCATAATCACTTAGCATGGTTTGTAATGGCTCAGCTTCACCGATTAAGGGGAAAATAGCATTGGCTAACTGAAACAGATTCCACTGACTAATTTCTCCCTGACCGCCAAAACGATAACGTTTTTGCCCTTCATCCGTGGTGTTGGGCGTCCAGTTAAGATCAAAATCGTCAATCCAGCCATAGGGACCGTAATCGATAGTTTCGCCAAGAATTGACATATTGTCGGTATTCATCACGCCATGCACAAAACCAACGCGCATCCAATTAACCACAGTATCACAGGTGCGATCACAGACTTCCTTAAACCACGCAAGGTAGACTTGCTGGTCAAATACCCCGGACGCAGGGGTTAAATGCGGGTAATCAGCGTTAATACAATGCTGTACAAGCTCGATTAAAAGTTGTTCATCACCACGCGAGGCGGGCAGTTGAAAACTCCCAAAACGTAAAAAAGAGGGAGATACGCGGCAAACTATTGCCGAAGGCTCTAATGCCGCATTACCGTCATACATCATGTCGCGGACAACTTGATCGCCCGTTAAGCATAAACTCAGGGCGCGGGTGGTTGAAATGCCTAAATGAAACATGGCTTCGGAGCATAAAAATTCACGAATAGAGGAGCGCAGCACGGCCATACCGTCCGCCCGGCGAGAATAGGGAGTTTTACCTGCGCCTTTTAATTGTAGCGTCTGGTGACCTAAATTTTCGCTGACCAACTCACCGAGGTTTATCGCCCGACCATCGCCTAATTGTCCGGCCCATTGACCAAACTGATGGCCACCGTAACAAAGCGCATAGGGCTGCATTCCATCGAGTAACAGATTGCCTGTCATCAGCTGAGAAAATTCAGGGCTGTCTAATTGTTCAGGTGTAAAACCTAATTGTTCTGCAAACAAGTCGGTAACAGCAATTAATTTCGGCGCGGTTGTTTTTGCCGGAGAAACCAAGGAATAAGCTGCATTTTCGACGCTACGGCAATAATTTTCAGTTTCACTATCAGCAGGCAGATTATTGAGGAGACGGTTATCAAATTTAAGATGGTTGAACGGCATGGGTTTATTCCTTGCAGAAGATAAAATAAGAAGATTTTATACCATACTAAATCAGTAGGGTATGTTGAGCAACCCATAGTTAGGCAATGCTCATAAGCATTCCCAAAAAGAGGAGTGTATGAGAACGACAGCCAAAAATAATTAGGTTAATCTCACCCTTATCAAACAGACCCAACCTACAAGTTATTTGAAATATACTTTACCCTGAGTGAAGTGATAACTGGCAATTTTCGATTATCCTCGCAACTAAAGGTAATATTTAATCACTGTTAATAACGATAATACTTACGCAGGTTCTCTTCTTAAGAACAGACGTGCTATCTGATCCTTCGAATGCTTTGCAGAGTTCAGCTTTATAAGGAAATAAGTTTGTATGTTTTGTCGCTTAAAGTAATTGGATGTAGATTTACAGTGAACACTTATATTATTTGCAGCCAACCTTAGATTTCCCTACTACCAGATTATAAATAAGTAAGGTACAATTTTACGTATTTAATTTATCTTATATAGTATTGACATATGCCATCTTCAAAAGCTCAATCAATGTCGCTTAAGTATCTATCTTCATATTCATCAGCAGTACAAGATCAAATCAGGTTGATGATTGAACAGGATACATTAGGTCGATTTTTGCTCAAAAAACATCCTCAAAAACATAATATTAACAATGATAAAATGCTTCGCGAATATGTAATGGATTTGAAAAATAATCATTTACGAAAATCTTCACCCTTAAGTAAAATTATCTACGATAAGAAAATTCATGTTATTAACAATGCGCTTGGTTTACATACCTTTATTTCAAGAGTGCAGGGTGGGAAATTAAAAAGTAAAAATGAAATACGTATTAGTGAAATTTTCAAAACAGCACCAGAAGCATTTTTAGAAATGATAGTCGTTCATGAGTTAGCTCACCTCCGCATAAAGGCACACGATAAGGCATTTTATCAATTGTGCCAGCATATGCTGCCCGAATATCATCAATTAGAATTTGAAATGCGTTTATACCTCACTCAGCTGGACATTAAAGGAAAAATTTACTAACTGTTGTGATCATCTGCCTGATCCTGGTACATCAATAAAAAGAGTCAAACCGCTAGATGTTCCGATGATTTTTTTTGAAACCGAAGAAAATGCGACCTTGGAATGCTTGATTGATAAACTGATTCAATCATCAGAGTACAATAGGGGGTTTTGATGCCCGGTAATCAAAACAGGCAAAGGGATCAGAAAAGGGCGGTATTAACAGATAAAATAAACCTGCAATGTTTGACTCATACCTGCTTAATCGAAACTCAAACCATGTTGTTATCGCCTATGGCATGGCTGACTTTGTCGCATGTATAGTGAGAGTTTCTTCACACTTTTATAGCGTAATATAATATTTAAGTCACGTGAAAGTATCTTCTATCTCCTGTACACTTAATCCATGATATCAATTTGTTACGATTACTTTCAGCAATCAATTAGCAGCAGCAACGAAGATATTAAAATCTGTTTTTATTTAAAAAGCTTAATGCTATTAACCGCATTGTTCCTATTTGCATTTTCACCACAATACTGGTCATCTTTAGATGCAACAAAACAGACACAACGATTTTCCTTGTGAATAAATTGCTTCTCGCATTAAGTTGTCTTCAACTGTCCAAGGCTAACTCAGTAACACAGGCTCTGGCCGCTGCAGTATAGGGAAACAGCATGGTTCAGCTATTATCTTTACCTTTTATTATCACATCGAGTATTAGTTTAATTCTAGGTGGGTTCTTCATGTTTTTGTATTACCGCCTCAGCTCTCGCCATGAAGAATCAGTACAGTACTACTTTGTTTTTTCCTTATCGGCTCTGGTGAGTGGCATTTTCCAGGGCGCTTTTGCGGTATTAATAAATTCAGGCGAAAATCTGAACTATCTCAATATCTCTAATCGGGTGACTATCATCTGTGCAATGTTTAC
>JBLIEH010000204.1:0-4297 GCA_047632875.1 Psychromonas sp.
TCTTCCGACCACAGGGAAAACTCGTTACCGCTTGTATCGAGAAAATAGAATCGACAGCCAAAAAAGTTTGGCTGTCCTCAATAAGTTACACCTGCGGTTGTGGTCAATGAGCAGGTTGTTCTCAAAGACAGTATTCCTTCACGATAACAGATTGAATCAGGGAGTAAGCGATGAGTGCAACAGCCCCTAAAGCATTGCCGGAGGCGACACGGGTGCCCGACAACCTATTGGAATAAAATTAATAGCGGAGATATTATGCGGCTGAATGTACAGGGAACGCAGGAGTTTGAGCAGCTTCGTTTTGATCTGCCCAATGATTTAAACATTCCCCTCTCTGAGTTAGAGGAACGATTCGCAGAAGTGCCTCAAAAGATGCAGATCATTGTAGTCTGCTTAGAAGGCCCGCGTAGTTTAAAGGCGACCTATTATTTGATGTTTCAAGGTTATAGTCATGTTACTAATATGAAATTCGGACTAACACGCTGGGTTGCAAAAGGATTCCGGTGATCCTGCCGCTATTCAAAATAGCGCGACAGGCAGCTGCTGCTAACAACAGAAACATTTACCGCTGCAGAAATGAGTCTCTGCAGATTTATTAGCAAATTGCGCTATATTTAATGTAGTTCATTAATCAATAGCCACGGGCTGTCAAATACAACAAAAGAAAACAGAAAATACCGATGAAATTATAGGGAAATTTATGGGTGATGAATATGCATTAAAAATTGATACGTCACTAGATGTGAAAGTGTACGTGGTTGATGTAAATGGCAAAGCTGTTCCAATAAAAGATCCAGAGTTTTGCGATGGGAATCTGAAAATTACTTTAGCTGTTCGAATACGTAACCTTCAACAAACGATGCTTTTAAACCGACTTAAAACACTAAAGGTATATTCGGCGGATGATTTAGAAACTACCCGTATTCCAACCGAAGAAGAAATAAAAGAACTAAATTTGCTTGAATTAAACAGCATTAATTCAGCCGAACAATTACACGAACTTCTAATAGCCGCCGCTTTATCGCAGGGTAACATTAAGGAGTTTATTAAAGAGCTATCTGCGGAAAAAAGATTAGAGCTCATTAAAGAGCTTTTAGAGTAATAGCCACGGGGAAAGATGAGTGTTTTATGCTCATTGTATTCTGAAGGCTGGTTACGCGCCCTCCTCCGACAACAAGGCAAACTCGTTACCGCTTGGCTGATAAAATAGAGTTGGTAATTACCCGAAAATGCGAAAATAGGCCGATTAATGATACCGCCATTTTCTGTAATGTCGCTTTAATGTCCGAGTTGTCGAAAACTAATAATGCTGTACCCGAAGTGATCTGCGATGATAGCGCCCTCAATAAAAAGCCGACTGTTCGACTGCACCTTATATGTTCAGGTCAATTTATAGCTGTAAAACAAGTGGTATCCAGATACAAGTTAGCAATCCATATTAATTTAAAATGGCAGGCTAGGATCCCATTCACCGTAATATTGATAGTTTAAAAGGAATATAAGGCTATTTTACCTTGTATTACGAGAAGTCAGCATATATCCAAACAAAACATAGTTTGCTAAAATAACGCAAAATTAAAGGAGAGTACTTTTATGCCAAATTATGTTGTAGGTCACAAGATCCCTGATTCAGACTCTATCTGTTCAGCCATCGCATTATCATATTTAAAAACCACTTTAGGTGAAGAAACAGTTCCGGCACGTTTAGGTAAATTAACCCCTGAAACGTTATTCATTCTAGATAAGTTTGGTTTTGAACAGCCAATGCTTAAAACCAGTTATGCGGGTGATAGTGTTTATATTGTCGATCACAGCGATATTGAACTTGCACCTGATGATATTGGTGATGCCACTATTTTAGGTATTATTGATCACCATAAATTAGGCGATTTAACCACAACGACGCCACTTGAAATTTGGGTTCGTCCTGTCGGCTGTACCAATACTATTATTAAAATGATGTATGATTTTTATAATGTTGAAATCCCTAAAAACATAGCAGGCGCTATGATGTGCGCTATTTTAAGCGATACTGTTATTTTTAAATCGCCGACTTGTACCACTGCTGATATTAAATGTGTTGAAGCATTAGCTGAAATTGCGGGTATTGAAGATTTTAAAGAACTTGGTATGGATATGTTCAAAGTAAAATCGGCTGTTCAAGGTACGCCAGTGCGTGATTTAGTTCAACGTGATTTTAAAGACTTTAATATGAACGGTAACAAGGTTGGTATTGGTCAATTAGAAGTTATCGACTTAAGTGTTTTTGATGATATTAAAGCCGAGCTTGCTGCCGATATTGCGGCATTAAAAGCAGAAGGTGGGCGTCACAGTGTTTTATTGTTGCTTACGGATATCATGAAAGAAGGCTCTGAGCTTTTAGTGGTAAGTGATAACGAAAATTTAACCGAACAAGCCTTTGGCCAGACAACTACCGACGGTAAAGTATGGTTAGACGGTGTACTAAGTCGTAAAAAACAAATAGTGCCACCACTACAAAAAGTTTTCGCTTAACTTTCATTTTTATTCGAAAAACAAAAACCACGCTATTAATTTAGTCGTGGTTTTTTTATCAAAAATAGCTGGCTTCGCGAATTAAAACAACGACGTTATTGTCTATGTTGAGGAAATTAAAATCGGTCATTGTCATTAATTATATCTTTAACTTGCATCTTATTTTATCGAACAATTTAAAAGTTCCCTGTACCTAAAAAGTGAGAAGGCTGGGATTATTTGATAATTGAAACCCCAGGAATTTCTAAAACTGTTTTTGCGTCTGCTCGTTCGATAACTTTTACCAATGTAGTTTGAATAATTTCGTCTTTTCTAGCATCACCATTGCTGGCAAATTTTTGCTCTTGAACAGCAGCACCTTCATCTGAGATAAAACCAACAAGCACTTTTGTTGCCAAATCAGCTGATTTACCAAAATAGGTAAGTGAAATTTGAGGATAACCCTGAAATCCTTTTTTGACTCTTTTTGCTATACGTTTTGTCTATTTATCCAAATTCATAATAGGTATCCAAAAGAAATATAAACGCCTCAATCACTGGCGGGTAGGTTGGTATTGTTTTTGCATTTTTTTTGAAAAACGCAAAAAACTTTATACGTCCAGTGATCTGATGTTATGTTCGCCAAAAACACCCGCAGTTTTTACACCGTAAACCGTGTTTGTAAAAGAACAACGGGAAGCCAAGTAAAATAAAAACAACAAAAGCTGCTCGCTTACCTTTCGTGTACGGTTCAATATATTCTGATGCGCATTCTGGGCATTTCTCATGAGAAGCTTGTAGCTCGTCCTCAATATTTTCTGAGAAATCTTTGCTGAGAAGATGTTGAGCACGATCAGCAAACTCAAATGGCGTCAGTAACCTTACTCCTCCCATGGCATCAGAGTATAACCACTGCATATTTATTGTATGCTCATCAGCAATGAAGACAGGTATCTCTTCGCTTTCCAACAGACCCTTTGCTATTTGAGCCTCGAGTGGAAAGGAAAATCTAGCAACAACAATTAAATGATTCACTTAACTTCCCCTAGAAAACATAATGAGCTTGGTATTGTTTTTGCGTATTATTCTAAAAGAACGTTTTCAGGCCAAATAAATTACCGAAAAAGCAGACTAAAAGCCAATGCATCAAACACTACCGCCTAGGTTGACGCTGTTTTTTACTACTTTTATTTTAGCAAAAAACACGAAAATCATTATGCGTCTAGTGATTTTTTTGATAAATTTAGTTGTTAAAATATTGTATAGCGCGTTCAGCTTCCTCTTTTGTTGGTATATAGGTAACCCAACTATCTTCCTCTTTCTTTTTATAGCGGACAACACCTACGTTAAGATCAAATTGATAGTGTGGGTATACTTCCCGCAAGTTGAAAAACATCGCAGGTGCAAAAAATAATATATCCGCAGCAAGGTAACCACCATTAAATTTTAAAGGTATCACCCCATATATAGGCTCTTTACCCTCTGAGCTTGCTTTAAATACATACTGCCCAAAACTGGTTGTGGAGTAAGTTTGCGAAACATTTTTAGCAATGGTGATAGGTGCATTCTTATTCACCTTCAATTCTACTTGTTCATTCATAGGTTGAAAGGATGTCTGAGCAGAACAAGCTGACAATATACATGCAGTACCTAGCACAGTAATAAGTTTACTTTTTTTCATTCTATTTTCCTTGTATTATTAACTTTTCCATTTGAAATAAATTACTTTGTGACAACTGTAACTGCAACACGCACTGTTATGTTCTGCGGCTGAAGAACACAATCCGATTCTTTATTAAAAAAA
>JBLIEH010000205.1:0-4246 GCA_047632875.1 Psychromonas sp.
AAAAGAAGAAACCAGTACCAGTTTTTTTCACAAAATAATCATAGTCAGCTGACCCGTAATATTGAGATTGAGCAGTCTTTGCGCCTGGCCATGAAAAACAAAGAGATCACTCTCGTTTACCAACCTCAGCTGGACAGAGAGCAAAAACTAGTGGGCGTTGAAGCGTTAGTCCGCTGGCACAGCGAAAAACTCGGAGTTATTGCGCCGGATGAATTTATTCCCATCGCAGAAAAAGCGGGTTATATGCGTCAATTAGGATTATATATCATGCATCGAGCGATGCAGGAAATCGCAAGATTGAAAAAGCGCGAGGGACTCAGCTTTCAACTCTCAATCAATGTTTCTGCCAAGCAGTTTATGCTCAACGATTTTATGAAAAAATTATTTGAAGCTTGTACATTCCATGATATTGAGCCAGCGACCATCACTATTGAAATTACCGAAAGCCTGTTTATTGAACGTCTGGACAGATTACTACCCGTTTTTAATAAGATCAAAGCGCATAATATTACCTTATCACTGGATGACTTTGGTACAGGCTATTCTTCACTCAGCATGCTTAAAAAGGTGCCCATTGATGAACTGAAAATTGATAAAAGCTTTGTTGATCATATAGTCACCAACCACGTCGATAACGCCATCGTTGAAACCATTATCAGTATGGGGAAAGCTTTAGGTATGAGGATTGTTGCTGAAGGGGTGGAAGATGAACAGCAGGTAGCACTATTACAACAAGCAGACTGTGATCTGCTCCAGGGTTATTATTTCTCCAAACCTTTACGGCTTGAAGAGCTGAAGATCTTTGCCAAAAAGCATGATATAACCAAACCACTTGAAGATGCCGGGCTCAGAAAGTTGAGAGGAGCCCCTTATTGCACAGACCCAAAGACCAGGCATTAGTTGAAGATTTAGTATTTCAATTATTTCATAACGGAGAACAGCCTCTCACCTTGCCTTAGGGGCGACAATAAAGATAAATCCAAGTAGTTTGAAGATGCAGGAGCATTTATTGGAAGCTTCTCCTAAGGTGATTCCCGACAAAAATTACCAATAATTTTCCGAACTGAAATTGCCCGCTTTACGCCTTAAGTTTTTGAAGTAACCAAGCTTATTTAAAGCAGTACTGGTGTCTTTAACCATCTCTGGATTACCGCATATATAAAAAAAACTGCTGTCTTTTTTTAGTTCCGCCTGAGCTGTTTCGGCTAAGGTACCTGACAACAATAATTCTGGAATTCTGCCTTGTAATAGCCCGTCACATTGCTCTCTTGAAACAATCGCAATATAGTGAAGCTTGCCTTCGTAGCGTTTAACCAATTCCGCAATTTTCGATTGATAGACTAACTCTGCTTGTGTTCTTACCGCATGAACCAACACTATTTTTTCAAAACGAGAAGCTGTTTCTAGTTCATCCAGGATCCCAAGAAAGGGTCCGATAGCACTGCCCGTTGAGAGTAACCATAAATCGGTCATCTTGTCTGGTATTTCAGCTAAGGTCATAAATCCGCTGGGTTGCTTGGCAACATAAACTGCATCGCCTTTGACTAACTGCTGAAGACGCGGGCTTAATTCCCCTTCATCCGCCGTAATGAAAAGAAACTCCATCTGTTGATGACCTTCTTCGTGGTGGGGAGAATTAACTAAGGAATAGGCTCGCCGTACCCATTCTCCGGAAGCATTTGGCAACGCTAATTTTGTAAATTGACCCGCAATATAGGGATCGATAGGCGCATTAATCATTAAACTAAACTCATTGTCTGTCCAATCAATACGATCTGTCACAGTACCTTTAACAAAAGCATGTGGTAGTTCTACCATCTTATTCTCCTTGATTTATT
The DNA here is from genome assembly GCA_047632875.1 of Psychromonas sp. GTDB lineage: Bacteria > Pseudomonadota > Gammaproteobacteria > Enterobacterales > Psychromonadaceae > Psychromonas. The sequence goes on from JBLIEH010000205.1 coordinate 1,839, forward strand.
ACCACAGAAAATTATAAGTGATGATTTGTAAAGACAATATTTTAGCATTTTTGGGAGGCCGTCATAACCTTTTTATTAACAAAATTAGCTATACTGCTAATCAGTATGGTAGGAAAGATCATTTATATTAGTTGTAATAATCATCAAAATCACTCCCCTTAGTTTCATCATAGGTTTTTGTATCATTAAAATATTCAATTTTTTCACCAACAAATTTATTTTTTTGACGTGCGGCTAATTTATATTTCTCCTTGGATTTATTAACGGCGATCGCCCACTCCTTTTCTTCCGATAAGGATTGTCCTTGTAATTCATTATCGACCGGTTTATTGATAATAATTTTTTGCATATTAACTACCCCAACCTGTTTGCCACTACCCAAATAGTGCAGTTCTCGATGCCCTACAGGATTAGCATATGAATGTAATCTGTTACCGTTAAGATTTATAACAAAGTTGTGTGACAAAAATATGGCAAGGGGAATAAGTAACAGATAGAATTTGGATAAAAACGCCATCATTTACATCAATGACAGCGTTTAAATAAATAAAAGGGTAATTTTGCGGCTGATAGGAGGTTAATGCGATTTAATCGTCAAAGTCATCGTCCAATAATTCTCTTAATCTTTTTTGTTCCATAAACTCTTCAATGTTGCGACGAACTTTAGCTTTTTCGATATCAATTTTTTTTTGTTGTTCTTTTAACTCGCTTGCGCTGAGAACATCATCTTCACTGATAATATCATCATCACCTTCCCAATCATTATCTTCCCAGTCGTCAGGACCTTCATTATCAGTATCAAATTGCTGAGAATTTTCACTTCCCATATAACTCTCCAAAATAAATTAATTTTTATAACCTTGGTCAGCATTCTCATCATGCTTTCAAATGCTGATAATCGCAGTTAAACCTATTTTGAGTAAAGTAAAAAAACATTTTTTTTAGTACTTTTTGTTCTGATGGAAAGCTCATTATTCCATATAGCTATATTAATTTTAAACGTACGAACTATATTCTTTTTTTGACAGAAAGATGACTGTAGTGATAATTTATTTGTTAAGTGTTGAACGTTTGTGAAGAGAACAATATAGCAGGCAAAAATAACCGGGAGAGTTTTATTTCAGGGATTAAAATGGCGAGAACGGGAGATGAACAAGGCTTAGAAAATCTAGTTAAGCTGTTCCCATCTCCTTGGTCATCCTAAATAATATTATTGAGTTTGTCGGGATAAGGCTGCTTGCTGCTCTAAATAAGCAAATGCGGTCAGCATCGCCTGGGTTTGAAATTGTTTTAAACCGACTTCGCGCACATCGGGTTTTACCTGCGCCAAGGCTAAACCTTCTTTAATATAATGGCCGGATAAAACCTGCACCTTCAAATCCTGGATTAACTGTAATGCACCTTCTATTTTGAAACTCAGAGGATTACCGGCATATTTTCCTTTTAAATCACGCTGCTTTATCACCACAGTATCAACCTGATAATCTTTCATTAATTGTGTGAATTCAAATTGAAACTTTTTAAGGGGATCAGTATTAATCGCATCGGGCAGACTGAATTTAGCCACGCGCACTTTAGGGACATCATATAAACCGTTTTTTAACTGTATTATGCTGATAATAGCTTCATTACCCGTTAACTCTACGCCACAAACTCGCATTATTATTTCCTTTTCTGTTACTTACCTGATTTTTTGCCTAGTCTAACTAATTACATGCCAGTAGCCTATTAAAACATGAGCATTAAAAAAGCCTTAATCAATAGATTAAGGCTTTTTACATTGAATGGTTTGTTTAACTGAGGCTGTTATGCAGTTTGAGGTTAATCATCCGAATCGTTGCGCCAATGCCCGCTAATACCTGATTGGCATTAACACCACGAGTGGTAAATTGAGTTTTATCATCTGACCAGGTGATAGTACATTCAGTCAGTGCGCTGGTTTTTCCACCCGGTGGTATACGCAGTTGATAATCAGTTAATTCTGGGAAAATAAATGATTTTTTATCTAATACTTTTCGCATCGCACCGATAAACGCATCAAAACCACCATTACCACTGCCACTGGCTTTATAAATTTTATCCTTAATCCGCACTCTGATACTGACTGTAGATTCTAACTCTAATCCGGAATTGATCGAACAATTTAGCAGTTCAATATAGTTATAATGATTGCGTTCTAAAAGATCGGCAATAATAAAAGGCAAATCATCGGCACTGATACTGGCTTTTTGATCTGCTAATTTGACGATACGCTGCAGTAGCCTTTTTTGTTGCTCCGGATCGAGTTCAATATCCATCGCTTCTAAATTTTTGGCAAGAGAAGCTTTGCCACTCATTTTACCTAAGGCATAACTGCGTGAACGGGCGAAGCGCTCGGGAGTTAATGCTGAGATATATAATCCCCCTTT
>JBLIEH010000206.1:0-4224 GCA_047632875.1 Psychromonas sp.
GGGACTCGCCGGATCCAGTTTGCATCGGCCAGAAACAGCGCTGGTTTTTATTACAATTGATTTCAGATGAGCAGCAAATTGAATTTGAGGCTTGCGGTCATCCTGAATTTGATGCTTGGCGGTGGGTAACTTATTGGTATCCTGTTCGCCAGGTTGTATCCTTCAAGTGTGAAGTTTACCGCTCGGCGCTAAAAGAATTTTCTGCTGTGGCTTTTTCGTTAATGAAAAAAAGTTCAGAGAAGAAAAGGAATAAACGGCCTCGTCGGGCATCATTTTATAAAAAGAGATAACAAAGCTTTTTCTAAGAAAGGAGTTTTGCATGTTAAGTCAATTGCGGCATATAGTAGAGCAGGTCGGTAATGCAAAAAATTTAACCGAAGCGATGGATATACTGGTGCGACAAACCAAATTGGCCATGGAGGTTGACTGTTGCTCTATTTATATTACCGATGAGAGTACCTCTCAACTTAATTTGATCGCCAGTGAAGGTCTTGCCAGCCAAGTGGTTGGTTTTTCATATCTCAAATTTGGCGAAGGTATTATAGGCTTAATTCATCAGAAGGGTGAGCCTTTAAACATTGCCAACATCACCGAGCACCCCAATTATAAATATTTGCCAAGCAGTGGAGAAGAGTTTTTTAATTCATTATTAGGCACGCCCATCATCCATCGTCGCAAAGCATTAGGCGTGTTGGTTGTACAGCAAAAAGGCCCGCGTTTATTCAGCGAATTAGAAGAATCATTTTTACTCACCTTAGCGATGCATTTGGCCAGTGTACTTGACCAGCCATTTAATTTAGATGTTGAACGGTTACAGCCAAGGGCATCAATTCATATACAGGGGTCTCCCGCAAGCCCTGGCATTGCGATAGCGGATGCTTATGTTGTACGTTCTATTATGACATTAGCGGAAGTCGTAGTAGAAAAAAGTCACTCAATCGTTAAAGATCTCCTGCTGTTTGAGATAATAGTCAAAAAATGCATCGACGAATTTTCTAACCTGGCATTAACACTTAAAGAACAAGTCTCAAAAGATGCCTTTCTCCTGTTTGATATTTACTCGCATATCTTAAAAGATAAAACTTTTTTAAATGCCATTAGAGTACAGATCAATGAATCTCATTTAAGCGCCCCCAGTGCAGTTAAAGTCGTCGCCGAGTCTTATATTAAACAATTTGAGGCAATGAGTGACCCCTATTTAAGTCAGCGCTCTTCAGACATTCGCGATGTTGCACAACGTTTGTTATACCATCTTACGCATCAGGTTGATGATGATTTAAATTACCCCGATAAGCTGATTCTGGTTGCCAATGAAGTGACCTTATCTATGTTGGCGAGTATTCCAAATGATAAGTTACAGGGCATTGTCTCGGTTCACGGTGGTATTGGTTCTCACGTTGCGATTTTAGCGCGGACACTCGGTATTCCCGCGGTGATGGGCGTGCAATTTTCTTTAGATAATATTAATCAGAAAAGTTTAATTATCGATGGTTATGAGGGCAGCGTGATTCTCCTGCCTGAGCAATCATTAGTGAGTCATTATCAATCGGTGATCGATGAAGAGAATGAATTAAAAAAGCTGGTTGAATCTGACCAACATGAAAAAGCTGTTACCCTTGATGGTCATGCGATTTCTATCCTGCTCAACACCGGTTTAAATGCCAAGCAGCACGGGACAATAGCAGGACATTTCGATGGCATAGGTTTATACCGCAGTGAATTACCTTTTATGCTGACGGATTCCTTTCCTACCGAACAAGAGCAGGTGCAAGTATATCAACGATTACTAGAGCAGTATTCTGCGTTACCTGTGACCATGCGCACCTTGGATATTGGTGGTGATAAACCACTGAGTTATTTTCCGATAGTCGAAGATAACCCCTTTCTTGGCTGGCGTGGTATTCGTTTAACCTTGGATCATCCGGAGATATTTTTGGTTCAGATTAGAGCGATGTTAAGAGCCAGTGTGAAGCATCAAAATCTGCGCATTATGCTGCCAATGATCTCTTCAATTGAGGAGGTCGATGAAGCCAAAAAATTGATCACACAAGCATGGAATGAAGTGAAGTTTGAACTTAATTTTTCATCAGAAGCATTTCCTATGCCAGCGATAGGGGCAATGGTTGAGGTGCCTGCTGCGGTTTTTCTGATTCCTGCTCTCGCACAAAAAGTCGACTTTATTTCAGTTGGCAGCAATGACCTGATCCAATATTTGTTAGCTGTGGATAGAAATAACAGTCGTGTGGCGTCGCTTTACGATAGTTATCATCCTGCCGTGCTGCAAGCGCTAAAAATAATTATAGACAACGGTAAGCGTTTCGATTTGGAAGTGAGTATCTGCGGTGAACTTGCTGGTGACCCTATTGGTTGTTTAATTTTGCTTGGTTTGGGATATAGCAAATTGAGTATGAACTCCTATAACATAGGACGAATTAAATATTTAATTAACGCGCTTCCCCGTTATGAATTAGAGTCTTGTGTAGAGCAGGCTTTAAAGGCAAGCAGTGGTAAAGATATCCGCGCTATTTTTGCTGATTATCTTAATATCAAAGGATTAGGTGGATTTATTCGTGCAGGTAAATAGTCAGTATTAGATAAGATAAAAGCCGAGTTTTGACACTCGGCTTTTATCTTTAACCGTTATGCTTTTGCTGCTGTTTCCGTTTCAATCGTATCAACCACAGCTAATGGCCGCTCTTCTGCTGCGTAACAAGCCGCTGCTGTAAAGATCACATCCGTTGAACTGTTTAATGCGGTTTCCGCTGAATCTTGAACAACACCAATGATGAAGCCTATGGCGACAACCTGCATGGCCACTTCATTAGGTACACCAAATAATCCACAGGCCAGTGGAATTAATAATAAAGAACCGCCTGCAACACCTGATGCCCCGCAAGCCGAAACGGCTGCTACCACGCTTAATAAAATAGCGGTGGCAATGTCAAACTCAATACCCAGTGTATGCACCGCAGCTAAGGTTAATACTGTGATGGTGATTGAGGCACCCGCCATATTGATGGTTGCACCAAGCGGAATTGAAACAGAATAAGTATCTTCGTGAAGATCTAATTTCTCACATAACTCCATGTTCACCGGGATATTTGCAGCTGAGCTGCGGGTAAAGAATGCAGTGACACCGGATTCACGTAAGCATCTGAAAATCAACGGGTATGGATTCGTTTTTGTTTTGCTGTATACAATAATAGGGTTAACTACTAAGGCAATTAAGATCATACAGCCAAGTAATACGGCCAATAAATGCGAGTAGCCTAAAAGTGCATCAAAGCCGGTTTCTGCAATAGTACCTGCGACTAAGCCAAAAATACCCAGAGGCGCAAAACGTATCACTAAATGGACAATCCGGGTCACTGCATTGGAGATATCATGCAATGCCTGTTTGGTACTTTGATTGGCGCGTTGCAGCGCAAAACCTAAACCTGCCGCCCAGGCTAAAATACCAATAAAATTGCCGGTCATTAATGCATTTACCGGGTTATCAACAATTTTAAATAAAAGAGTATTTAATACTTCAAGGATCCCACTTGGCGGCGTTGCCTGAATATCCGTTGCAACCAGTACCAAGGTGGTAGGGAAAAAATAACTCACCACAACAGCAGTAGAAGCTGCGAATAGCGTGCCGAGTAAGTAAAGCTTAATAATAGGTTTGAGGTTGGTATGTGTGTCTTTTTGTTGATTCGCAATCGAAGATGCAACCAACACAAAAACTAAAATGGGTGCGACCGCTTTTAACGCACTGACGAATAAACTGCCTAAAAAGGAGACTGACAAGGCACTGCTTGGTGAAAAGCTTGCAAGTATCAAACCTGCTGCAATGCCTATTACTATCTGTAATACTAAACTGCCGTTTAAAAATCGTTGTAAAAGAGTGGGGTTTCGGGTCATATCTTAAACCTGTTTTATATTATGGGATTTGTGGCCAATAAATCCAAGTTATTTGCGGGTAGACGAAATTACCTTTTATAGGGGTAATTAGCGAGTATTATAAAGCGGTTATCCAGAGGATTTATGAGATTTATCATGAAAATGTAACATTTACAGGTAAAAAATGGAATAATTTTCATTGTACTGCAGCGCCCTCAGTCTATTTGCTCTAGGGACGCTGGTTATTTAACCTGAGTGTCCATACGCAGGAGTGGAAAATAAGTTCATTATTCATTTCAGTGGCGGCTGTGCTAAGCGCTTAATGAATTTTCTCGGCAAGCT
>JBLIEH010000207.1:0-4221 GCA_047632875.1 Psychromonas sp.
TATCAATGCCATGTTTTTCAATGCGACGGTATAACGCTTGTCGACTGAGCCCTAATTCCTCCGCTGCGTGTTTTATTACTCCAGTATGCTTAATTAACATTTTTTCAATCTGCTCTTTTTCATTTAATACGCTGGTACTTTGCATTAAAGATTGGAAGTCGTTCTGGGTTATGCGTTGATTGCTAGCAAAAACAATCGCGCGTTTACACGCATTTTCTAGTTCTCGTACATTGCCTTGCCAGTTATTAGCCAGAAGATATTGTTTGGCATCATCATCAAGTGAATATTGATTGCCGATAAAATGTTTAGCCAACGGAATGATGTCTGATTTTCGCTCTTTTAAGGCTGGTAGGTGTAATTCAATAACGTTTAGTCGATAGTATAAATCCTCTCGAAAATAGCCCTGCTTAACCGCCAAAGTTAAGTCTACGTTAGTTGCGCTAAATACGCGCACATCGACTTTTATTGTGTGATTAGAGCCTAATCGTTCAAATTCTCCAGTTTGTAAAACACGCAATAATTTCATTTGTCCGCTTAAGCTTAAATTACCAATTTCATCAAGGAACAAGGTGCCTTTATGCGCCGCTTCAAAACGTCCTTTTCGCGCTTGATTAGCGCCAGTAAAGGCACCTTTTTCAGCACCAAACAATTCAGCTTCCATCAGTTCATGGGGCAACGCTCCCATATTGACCTTAATAAATGCTTGATTATTACGCTGAGAATGTTGATGAATATAATCGGCTAGTTTCTCCTTACCAGAACCATTTGCACCGCTTATCAACACATTAACCTCTGCTCCTGCAACTTTGTCGGCATCATTCATTAACGCGAGCATTTCCGGGCTTTGGTATATCATTTCAGGGGGTGAAGATGCAGATAAGTTTTCATTATCTGATGTGTGACTGTGTTGGGCTATCAACTCCAATAATTTATTATCATCCCAAGGTTTTTGCAGATAGTCAGTAGCCCCAGCCTTGACCAACTCGATCGCAGTTTCTAGTTGTGCCCATGCAGTGATTAAAATAATGGGAAGGTCAGGTTTAATTGCTTTGAGTGCTAAAAATAGAGACTTGCCATCATTGCCCGAGGTCACACCTTGGGCAAAATTCATATCCTGAATAACCAGATCAATCACCTGATGCGTGACCACCAAAAGGGCTTGCTTTTTATTACTGGCGGTTTGCACAGTATAACCGTGTAAACCGAGCAATAAATCAAGGGCTTCTAGTATATCTGGGTTATCATCAACCACTAAAATATGCGGCATACTTTTCCTTGGTTAGACGAACAAAAGTCACAAGTTTAAACGGTTTTAGTTGCGATAACCGGTGGTATGTTACTGGTTCTGGTAGCTGGGATCCAAGTAGCAACAGTGCCAGAGATAAAAATAACGCCTGTGGCTAATAAAAATAAAACCAAATCAGGTTTACTCAAGCTAATATATTGACTCAGCATGACATTAAACCCCAAAGCAATTATGCCCCCCAACACACAACCGAAGCTATAAACCAACCAATTTTCAGTTAATACATACAGTAAAATATCTTTTTTACGAGCCCCTAAGGCGCGACGAATACCGATAAATTTTTGTTGCCTGGTTACGTGGAATTGTGAATATGCATAACTGCTGATAGCAGTAATAAGTAACATTAGGCCACATAATAATAAAAACAAATCTGCTAATCCTTTATCGTCTCTATAAAAACGATTTAAGTGCTCTTGCATGGTAAACACACTAAAAATATCACGTTCTGCTTGTACCGCTAAAATAGTCTCACTGACCTGACTGCGCACATTCGCCATTTGTTGTGGTTCAACATTTAAAACGTAATACCGGGCAGCAAAAATATATTCCATCACGGTATTAATAAACAAACCATACTGTTTGTCTGCCGGAAGTGTTGGGTCTAGAATAATGTCATTAATCACACCAACAATAAAACCATTATTTGTTTCTTGGCCAATAGCGGACTCGTCACCATAAAGTGCACGTTTTAATGAGGCCGTTATCACGATATTATGCTTTTCTTCACTGCCAAAATCGAGTTGATCATCGTTATTCAAAAATCGTCCTTCGAGTATCGTAAACCCCATTGCATCAGCTAAATTTTCTTCAGCCAGGATATATTTTACATCTTGCAAATACTTATCTATCTTCTCTTGCTCTGGGTTATCTAAGTCATAGGTATTACTCAACATTCCTCGGGTTCTTATGGGCAACTGAGCTGTCACCGCGACACTATTAACGCCGGGTAATAGCCTTAATTTTGCCATGTCCTGTGTAGCAATGGAGCGGTAATAATCCAAATCGCGATAACTACCTGATGTTGGGTGAGTCGAGATGACTAAAATATTGTCATTATCAAGCCCTGTTGCTTGGGAGATCTTTCCCTGAGTATCGAAGGCCAATATAGTACTATTTACGAGTAAGCCTAAGGTGATTGCCAATTGTAAAATCAGCAATCCTGTGGTGAATTTACGCAACAATAATGACTTAAATAGCGCTTTAATATTCATGATAGTTCCTCAAAATAATGGTTATTTAAGTTCTGCAGAAATAGTGTAACGATTAGCTCGATACAAAGAATACAAAGCACTTGAAACCGAGGTAACGAGTGCTAACAACATGCCTAAAAGTAACAATTTTGGATCTAAAACCGCTATATTCGCAAGGTCTGGTAAAAACGTTACTGATAACTTCAAAAACAGCCAGCTTAACAATAGCGACACAACACCCGCTGCAAAGCCCAACAAAACACTTTCGGTAAGACCCTGATTCAAAATATTTTTGTTGCTAGCCCCAATTGCACGACGTAAGCCGACTTCAAATTTTGCCGAATGAAAGCGTGACAGTAGTAAACTACTGGCGTTAAACACACATACACATAAAAACAACACTGAGGCTAAGGTGAAGGCCAATACTTTTTGATCCACGATATTTTGCTCTAATAACCATGCATTCACATCTCGTAACTGGTTATTAATATCGAGTGGATGTTCACCCGCATCTTTCAATGTTTGGCTATAATTGTCTAAGTAATTTTGAAACGCTTGCTGCTTAGTTGAGTCTTCTAACTCCACCCATGCCTGTAAATAAAAAACATCACGGTCGCGGGTAAATTCCACCCCTTTATAACTGACCGTACTGGAAGATCTGGCGTGAATTGACCAACCTAGATCAATGGCGGTTTCTATCGGGACGTAAATATCATCGGTTAAGTTAAACGCGCGCCCCTCTGTGGCGTGATAAAACAAAGGCCGCAAACTCCATGGTTTTAACACACCCACTATCGTGAGTAATTCACCGTCAAGTTCGAGGGTTTTACCCACACTGTTTGTTCCAGCAAATATTTGTTGGTTAAGTACACTGCCTATTACCACTTCCATACCTGAACTTTTCGCAAAACCATTTCCATAGGCAAAAGGGGCTTTAGTTAATGGGAAAAAACCTGGCGTGGTTGCTCTTACGCTAGAGTCAAAACGCTTTAAACTTTCTGATTCTGAATCTCTTGCGTAAACACCCGAGGCATAAAAAACCGCACTATACGTGGGGATATCAGACTCGGAAATTTTCATTGCCTCACGATAACGTAAGATATGAAAAGGTTCAGATGGTGGTTGATCATTGGGCCAGGTATTCATACTGACATGAAATAATTGGTCGCTTTTTTCTGGGATGGGGTCTCCGGCCATTGAACTCACTAAAGCTAAATTGGCGCATAATAAACCAACACCAATAGACAAAGTCAGTAATACCAGAAAATACAAAGAGGGTGCACGTTTGAAATTCTGCAACGCCAACTTTAGATTATAACTAAGCATCAACCTCTTCCTTATTTTTTACAGCATCAGCAAAGTCGGACTCTAACGACTGTAATGGCGCATAAATTTTGAAATCAGAAATCTGACCATCAATAATTTGAATATTGCGGTTCACTTCTCGTGCTTGATCAGGATCATGGGTGACCATAATAATAGTGGTGCCTTCTTGATTAAGCTTATGCAGTAATTCCATGACTTGTCGTGCCATCAATGAATCCAAGTTACCGGTAGGCTCATCTGCCAATAAGATTTTTGGCTCGCCCGCTAACGCACGAGCAATTGCAACACGCTGTTGTTGCCCGCCAGACAATTGGCTTGGCAAATAATTGGCGCGAGAGGCTAAACCCACTTTTTCTAGTGATTGTTCAACACGTCGCTTACGCTGTGCTGCATTAAAAT
>JBLIEH010000208.1:0-4207 GCA_047632875.1 Psychromonas sp.
ATCTCTTAAGTGATTATCGGTTGCAAGATCAGTATACTGGAGTCTATTTAATGGGTGGTAACCTGTCCAACGAGTAGGGCCAGAAACTAATTTTCCTTCACCCGGTTTAATCTTAATAGTCGCCACACGAAGGATGGGGTATTCGGGCGCCAGCTCCCCTTTATAGACTTTTCTCATCAAATTTTGAGCAGCAAGCTTTGCTCGAGAAGACATCGCTCTAGGAGCCTGTAAAGCATTGTCTTTAAGCCATGTAGGTACATCTCTTTCTTCACCACTAACTCGCCAGCTATTGTAAGTTTTTTTGAACTCGTAAGATTCTTGTGTTCCCGCATTTTCGGCCGTAGTCGTTTGATTGTAGATCATAATATCTCTCTCTAATTCTATTTTAATACGGTTTTCACGCTTGTATTAACCGATACAATAGGTAGCAGATAGGATATTACAACTTATTACCCATATATCAGATCTGCTGGGTCAGCCGTGGTCAAAGAGCCGATGAAACCTCCTTAGCCCCACTAACCAAACAAATATAAAACCCACCCAGAAATTAATATCATCGCCAAAATCAACACGGGCCAGTACAGCAACTTGATAATCAAGTTTTCCTCATACCACAGAAACGACATGAATTTAGGGGCTCGGATAACAAAACAATACACATTGGCGGTAACCAACACCAAATAACAATACATCAGAATATAAAAGCGCTCTAAGTACACAATAGTGGAACTAGAAAATTGCTCGCGCAGTTGAATATGCGCTAATAAAATGACAAAGAATAACGCTGATGCACCGCCGATAAACTGGCTGACACTGAAGCCCAATAATTGAATACGATTTGGCTTATCACTTACGGTTAATAATGCAGAAAACAGAAGAATAGCGACCAAAAATAACGGCAATAAATACACTATAAAGGCGTTGTCGAAACGGCGTTTTAACACCACATTAAAACGCAGTTCTGGTAATTTTTTCAAGCGCACAACATTCCCTAGCCCAAAGTTAGTGCTGTAGCTGGAATAGGTATAATCAAAAAAGGTATTTTCTCTTATCCAGTTGCCCAACACTATGTCTTCTTCAATCCCAAACAATGCGTCTGTTGCTGTAGAATCATAGGACGCCAGATCTGGCGTCAACACAACGTTTGAGTTGAAATCACTTGACCATAAACGGATCCAAACTGTTTTATGGTCGAAGGGATATAAGTCGTATTTAAAGCCTTGGCGTAGCGTAGCTTCAAAATACCAGCCGATTGTCTCTATACCATCCTTTACTTGTCTGTAAATTTGCCGGGGCTCAAGGTCATTGCCACTGTCTACTTGTTCTGGAAATACAAAACCAACTTGATTCGAGTCTTTAGCAGGTTTGATATTGTCGTGTATACCATTTTCAAAATGCTGCCATATAATGCCCGTTACCTGCACATCACTGGCGCTGGAAAACTTGAGTGATTGAATGAATAGACCTGTTTTAATTTCTAGGTAGCCTGGATGGTCTAAAGTCCCTTTGTGAACAAGATAATCTGACAATGAAGTATTTACTTCATCCCAGTCGGTTAATTCAGTACTGACAGGGCTGTAACTGTTCATCAACTTCCATTGATAGACTAGTATTGCTAATAGCACCAAGGTTATTGTTACTGAGGCCGGCCACAACAAGGCTCTATTTTTCATAGATTCATCCACTTAAAGTATTTTAAACAAATGTCAAAATCATTTAATTTACAAACGTTGTTAATTATTTATTCTAAAACACCCATAATTTTAATTGATTCATATACTTATACTATTACCACTTATTACACTTAGTTGATGTAATAAGCGGTAATATCCTTCCCCGCTCTTGACTCTTATCTTTTGTAACTTAGACAAACGCCGAAACGTTTGATTGTGTTTAATACAGACAAAACAAACGTTCATGAACTTGCTCGGTTGACTATCTGGAGATAACTATGTCAATACAAGATAAGCTACCAAATTCCCGTATAACCTTACGCTATCGCACAGAAATTAATGGCCAACCTGAAGATGTAAAGTTGCCTTTACGCTTACTTGTATTGGGGGATTTTTCTAATGGTAGACCTAAGCAAAGCGCATTTGATGAAAGACAAATAATTAGCTTTGATGCGAAGAATAGAAACATTAACTCTATCATGGAAGAAATGGACATCAATTTGTCAGTGACTTACAACGAAACCCAAAGCCATTCAATCCCAATTCAAAATATTAACTCTTTTTTACCAAGCCACATAATTGATTCTATTCCGGACCTTAAATCAATGTCAGAAACAAAGACTCAATTGAATGCGTTGGTTTCAAGTATTAATAACAGTAGTAAATTTCGTAATGCACTAAAAGAAATCTTAGGTAGCGAAAAGGAGACCTTAGAGTCCCTTAAGAAACTCATGGAATTATCCTATAAACAAACCGCTATATTATCCGAACCGGGTAAAACAACCGACTCTGAATAAGACCTTTTTTGGCCAGAACTGAACAGGAATAAAACTCATGCCTGAAGACACTAAAACACCTCCATCCCCCATTGCAACATTGGGCGCAAGTTTAAATTATTCATCTAAAATATTAGATGAGTTGTTGAATAAAAAACCTTTATTAGCAACATTTGAAACGCTTAAAAAACATGTAGAAAACCTTAACGAGTTACATATTCCGAAAACAGCCGCGACTCGAACGGAAATTGAAACTGCACTTATTGCATTCACTGATAAATCAGAGGAAACAAAAACGTTTCTAGACGGTTTAGACCAGGTACTTAAAGATGATAAATTCATTAAGAAACTGTCTAAAGATCTCAATGCCTATTTAGCATCGATTAAAAATGGTATTGACAAGACTAAAGAAGCCGCGGCTGAAGATGAAGAAAATATCACTGAAGCAGAACTGCAAGCCTATTTAAACTTACAAACCAAACCTAAAACTCTATTAACGGCAATCAGTGAAAAAATTAACCAACAATTGCAAAGCGAAGACATAGTACTAAGTGACAGTGAAACTGTGGCCGACTATTTTCTAGGGTGTATGGCAACGGCTTTATTCAATAACATTTTTACCTCAGAGGAAAATCAAAGTCCTACATTTGCCTCTATTCGACAAAAAGCCAAAGATTTATCGGATGTTATTGATAATAAAATTCACAAATATATAGATGAAATCATCCACGACACTAAATTTAAAATCATGGAAGCAAATTGGACTGGTCTTAATAATTTAATCGAAACAACCGATTGGTCCGCCGATGTGAAAATTGACATGCTAGATTGTACAAAAGAAGTGCTATCTGAAGATCTAGAAAATAATGCAGTCGCTCTGAATAATGGAGATCTATTTAAAAAAGTTTATGTTGCTGAATATGACCAATTTGGGGGATTACCTTATGGAGGTATCATTGGTTTATTTCAGTTCGAAAATACTAAAGATGATCGTAACTTTATTAGTACCATGGGTAAATTGGCCAACGCCAGTCACGCACCCTTTATCAGCTCTGTTGGCCCCATTTTTTTTGGTTGTTCAGACATTACTGAACTGGCAGAAATTAAAGATCTTGCTGCTCATATGAGTCACCCTCGTTTTGAACGTTGGCAAGCACTTCGCGACAGTGAAGAGGCTGCTTATATTGGTCTAACCCTGCCCCGATTTTTACTACGTTCACCTTATGATCCAGAAATTAATTCGGCTGGCAAAGGGCTTTCTTATAAAGAAAACATCACTGTTCATGAAGATTTTTTATGGGGCAATGCATCACTTCTTTTCGCTAAAAATATGATCAAGTCCTTTGCCCATTCAGGTTGGTGTCAATATATACGTGGCCCAAAAGGTGGCGGGAAAATTGAACATCTGCCACGCTACGAATTTAATCTCAATGGGCAAAAAGAAATCAAAGCACCGATTGAGATGGTTATTCCTGACTATCGCGAGTTGGCATTTGCCGATGCAGGGTTTATTCCGTTAATTTATCGTAAAGGTGGCTCAGAGGCCTGTTTCTTTAGCAGCAAATCAATAAAAAAACCAATAAAATTTAAAGATCCCCATGACTCTGAAAATTCTCAATTAGTGACCAATTTGGCTTACACATTGTCAATCACACGTATTGCCCATTATATCAAATGCATCATGCGCGACAATATTGGTAGTTCAGCAGATGATGCCTATATCAACAATGTATTGCAGACTTGGTTGTCTCAATACGT
>JBLIEH010000209.1:0-4146 GCA_047632875.1 Psychromonas sp.
ATTTAAAGGCGGATTGACAACTTCTAAATAATGATATGGAGCGAAAGAACGAGCATCGCCGGACTCTAATTGACTTAACGCATCCAGTGTGATTGTCAATGTCGCTAGCGAGGGCTCTAACACGCTTAAATCTTTGAACGATTTTAAAACCTCAATTTTAGCTTTTAAGGCTTTTTCACCGAGATTAATTTGAAATAAGTCCCCTTCTCTATTGAGGTTTGCCTGGTATTCAACTAAACCTGAATGGGAAGCAATCTGATAAGCATATTCTGTCTTTTGTAATAAAATAGCTAACTCCCGAACCGCTTTTTTCTCGGTCATATCAAATATAACCTGTAACCCACTTTTTGCAGAATCAACAAACAATAACAACTTCTCAAATTGATGGTGTTTGACGTTTTCACCAATAAACAAAATATATTCATTCAACAATTCAGCAGAAGACGCTTTCGTTGCACTGCGAAAAGATAAAGTCACTTCAGACGTTTGATTGTCAAGAGTTGCATCAATTTCGTTCATCCACTCGTTTAGTGCGGTTAAATATTGCGGGTGACTTTCCTGCCCGGATTCAGCAGTCTCCTTATTGGGAACTGATATCTGCTTTGACTGTAAATAGGCTAAAAATGCACTATTTTTTTCTAAAAAGTGTTTTTTATTGATTGATGAATTAAATGTATTAATAAAATTTCTAAATAAAGTGTCGAGCTCAAAAAGCTCAATTGCCTCATCAGACACCTGCTTTGTATCTTGCCCGATATTGTTATTATTATTAATGTTGATGTTATTAACATTGTTACCGTTCAATAAGTCATTGCTGTTTAGTATCGCACTGACTTTATTACTTTGGGCATAAAGCGCTGCAACGTCATTTATCTGAGGAGCAATCACTTTTCCTTTAGCTACCCACCATTCCTGCGCAGTTAACGCATAATAAACAGAACCGGTAATGGCAACGGCGCACATTGCAAAAGTTAACCATTTATAGTCCCAGATAACCTTAATAAGCTCACGTAAATCAATCTCATCATCTTGGTAGGAATCCAGATAAACAGGCGATTCGCCACCCTTCCGTATTGCATTATTGTCTTTATTATTTTTTCCGGTCATAGTGTTGTATTCTTTTTTTTGAAATGAAAGTAAAAGTTCTCGTAATATTCCGCTGAACTGATGAAAATTTAAATATAATATCTATCAAAGTTCGCTGCGCACACTGAGCAGCTGATCCAGAGGCCATCTTGGCTTCGCCTGCACCCCCAAACCTTCAAAATGCCCCGCTTTTAAGCGCTGCATGCCGGCATAGGCAATCATCGCACCGTTATCCGTACAAAACTCATTGCGGGGATAAAAAACCTCTCCACCGAGCGATTTCATTAACACTGCCAGTTGGCTACGCAATGACTCATTAGCGCTCACACCACCCGCCACCACTAAACGCTTTAATCCTGTCTGTTTTAAAGCACGCTTACATTTGATGGCAACCGTATCAATAACCGCATCCTGAAAGGCTAAAGCAATATCCGCCTGAGTTTGCGGATCTTTCCCTTCCTTGGCGATAGTGTTGGCCGCAAAGGTTTTTAATCCGCTAAAACTAAAATCAAGTCCGGGTTTAGTGGTCATTGGCCTTGGAAATATAAACCGCTTTGACACCCCCTTTTCGGCTAATTTTGCCAGGCGCGGTCCACCGGGATAATCTAATCCAAGTAATTTTGCGGTCTTATCAAAGGCTTCTCCCGCAGCATCATCAATACTTTCACCTAATACCTGGTATTCACCAATATTTTCAACCTTGACCATTAGTGTATGACCACCTGATACCAGCAACGCCAAAAATGGAAATTCCGGGCGATTTTCTTCAAGCATAGGTGCCAGCAAATGCCCTTCCATATGGTGCACAGCAATAGCCGGTATATTCCACGCATATGCGAGGCTGCGCCCGATACATGAACCGACTAATAACGCCCCGACAAGCCCTGGTCCCGCAGTATAAGCAATACCATCAAGACTCTCTTTAGTACAGTTTGCCGCCGCTAATGCCTCTTTAATTAACGGGATGGTTTTACGGACATGATCCCGAGAAGCAAGCTCAGGTACCACACCACCATAGTCTGCATGTAATTCGACTTGGCTGTATAATTGATGCGATAACAAACCAAGTTGATCATCATAAATGGCGATACCGGTTTCATCACATGAAGTTTCAATACCTAAAATACGCATATGACAAATGTTCCTTTGATAAAAATGACGATAGATAAAAAATGCTAGTTTAACGTAAAAAGTGTATCCCGAATGCTTTTTTCACCCGCTAATAAAGAAAACTTTATGAATCTAGGCTAGAATGGAGGATCTAGAAGATCTTTTGTTCTTTTACATTAAATTTTTCGTACTAATTCTTTACTTTAGTCCCCAAATAGGTTTAAAATCTCGCACCATTTTAAATGAACTGGTCAGTATACGACCGTAACCATAAAGGTAATAGGCACATGCCAGTAATTAAACTTCGTGAAAACGAACCATTTGACGTAGCACTTCGTCGTTTTAAACGCTCTTGCGAAAAAGCAGGAATCTTAGCAGAAACACGTAAACGTGAATTCTTTGAGAAACCAACTACAGTTCGTAAACGCGCTAAAGCAGCAGCGGTTAAACGTCACTTGAAAAAACTTTCTCGTGAAAACGCACGTCGCGTTCGTCTTTACTAATTAAGTAATTCCAAAATTAGATAAAGGTTTGTTATGTCTTTAAAAGCAAGATTAAAAGAGCAACAAATACTCGCTATGCGAGCGAAGGATAAGATCCGTTTGGGTACTATCCGTATGTTAATCGCAGCTATCAGACAGATTGAGATCGATAATAAAGTTGAGCTGGTTGATGATGACGTTACGGCTGTTGTCATCAAATCAGTAAAACAGCGTAAAGATTCAATTGCTCAATTTGAAAAAGCGAATCGCACTGATCTTGCTGATATCGAAAAAGCAGAACTTGAAATATTACAAGAGTTTCTTCCGCAAGCTCTTACCTCTGATGAAGTGAAAACTTTAATCGAGCAAGCCATTGCATCTTCGGGTGCAAGCGGTATGCAAGACATGGGGAAAGTAATGGGGTTACTCAAAAAAGATATTCAAGGACGAGCTGACATGGGAGAAGTAAGTGCGCTTGTAAAAGCCGGCTTAGCTTAATCAGTTACTCGTTAAGATATCAAAAGCCCCATGCTTACTTGTAAGCCTGGGGCTTTTTCGTTTGCAAACTAAACTCTCACCAGTCCGCTAAGGTTTGGGCGCCGAGCAGAAAGATTTAAAATGGTTATTCCTTTATAAAGTGCTATAAAGGAATAACCAAAACGGCTTTCTCTAATAAATAGACTAAATGGTTTAAAGACATGGCAGGACGTATTCCAAGAAATTTTATTGACGATCTTATCGCTCGTACCGATATTGTCGATTTTATTGATAGCCGTGTAAAACTAAAAAAGCAGGGTAAAGATTACCGCGCTTGCTGTCCTTTTCATAATGGTAATAACAACTCATCATTTTCAGTCAGTGCAGACCGACAGTTCTATCATTGCTTTAACTGCGGTGCGAGCGGCAATGTACTCTCTTTTATCATGGAATATGACGGCATTGAATTTGTTGATGCCATCGAAACGCTTGCCGAACAATTATCGATAGAAGTCCCTCGCGAAGAAAACGGCTCGGGAAAATCGCAACAAACCAATTATGTCGACAGAAAAGATCTTTACCAGTTAATGGCTGATATTGCCGTTTTTTATCAGCAGCAGCTGCGCACACACAAAAACAGCCAAGAGGTTATTAATTACCTTAAGGGTCGCGGATTATCCGGGCAGACGGTCAAAGATTTTAAGATAGGCTACGCACCCGATGGCTGGGAGGAAGTACGTAAACGATTCGCAGTATCTAACGATTTAGAAAAACAGTTGATCGAAGCGGGCATGCTAATAAGCAAAGAAAAAAGTGGCAGTTATGACCGTTTCCGCGATCGACTGATGTTTCCTATCCACGACAGGCGTGGTCGGGTTATTGGTTTTGGCGGGCGTGTTTTAGGTGAAGGTGAGCCTAAGTATCTGAATTCTCCCGAGACGCCTCTTTTTCACAAAGGCAAAGAGCTCTACGGTTTATACCAGGTTAAGCA
>JBLIEH010000210.1:0-4115 GCA_047632875.1 Psychromonas sp.
TCACCACCAAGAACAGTACCAGAGAAACACTGGTCACCATGAGCATCGCCATAAGCGAAAATTTTTGGGCAAAGGAGGTGAAGCGTTTTGACAGGTCGATCTCCCTATTTTGACTGATTAGCTCTTGTGCCTGGAATCGTTCACGGGCTAAGGCTAAATCAACGGCAGCAAACAAACCCAAAATCCCCATCCCCACAACCACTTTCGCATTACTGTGCCACGGAGCATCAAAAAAGAGGGTATTGACCAACACTAAACCTGCACCGGCCACCATAAAAAGGGCCAGATCCAAAACAAACTGTTGTTTTGCCTGGCTACCCGATTTTTGCCTAACAACAGGATTCAGTAAGAAGTGCCGCCCAATTAAAGCGATGATAATAGGCAGTCCTAAATGAATTGGCGTGAGCGTTTCCAATAGAGGGCAAACTTGAATGCCGTAAATAGCAAAGACAATAGCCGCTACGCCATAATGGACGGAGCTTGAGGTGAGCTGATGGCCATCTCTGACGCTGCCATCATCTATCATATTGCTCTTATATATCTTAATATCCTGCTGATCTGTTTTTTCCATGAAAATACCGACTTAATTGATTAAGGAAAGAAATATAAAATGACAGTTGAGATGTTAATGCATGCGTTCAAACAACGGGCAAGTGCAACCTCCGAGGCCGTTAGACAAGCATTGATAGATCATTGACATTAAACCACAGGAGAGGGCAATAGACCCTAAGGTAAATCACATAAGAACAGACAAAACAAAACCTTATTTGATCATAGTCGCATTAATTCAGATTTATAAAGCAATAGCAGATTGACTAAAAAACAGTAGCATTATCGCAAATAACCCTCTTCCCATGGGTAAGATATTATTAACAATAAGAACAAATTCCATCCTGTTTTCTTGTTTAATTTCTGCTAAAATCTCGCTCTAATTAGTAGTAGGAGAATTATTTATGACAGACAATAGCCAAGTTAAAGTGATCGTCGGAATGTCCGGCGGTGTAGATTCCTCAGTATCTGCGTATTTACTACAGCAGCAAGGGTATCAGGTAGAAGGGCTATTCATGAAAAACTGGGAAGAGGATGATACCGATCAGTATTGCGCCGCAGCCCAAGACCTTAAAGATGCCCAGTCTGTCTGTGATAAATTAAGCATCCCCCTACATACTATTAATTTTGCAGCAGAATACTGGGATAATGTGTTTGAGCATTTTCTTGCCGAATACAAAGCGGGCCGTACGCCAAACCCGGATATTATGTGCAACAAAGAAATTAAATTTAAAGCATTTTTAGAGTTTGCCGCGGAAGATCTCGGCGCGGAATATATCGCCACGGGTCATTACGTGCGCCGTCGGGAAGTCGATGGTCACGTGCAATTATTACGCGGTTTAGATAATAATAAAGACCAAAGCTACTTCCTTTATGCTGTTGGTGAAAAACAAATCGCAAAAACCCTGTTTCCTGTTGGTGAATTAGAAAAACCAGAGGTACGCCGGATCGCAGAACAGCAAGATTTGATCACCCACAATAAAAAAGACAGCACCGGTATCTGCTTTATTGGAGAGCGTAAATTTACTGATTTTTTACAAGAGTATTTACCCGCACAACCAGGTGATATCGTGACCCCTACCGGAGAAGTGATTGGTCAGCATCAGGGTTTGATGTACCACACCCTTGGTCAGCGTAAAGGTTTAGGCATTGGCGGGTTACAAAACTCCGGTGAAGATCCTTGGTATGTTGTTGGCAAAGATATGGACAACAATCGTTTATTGGTGGCTCAGGGTGCAGATCATCCCGCCCTCTTCTCCTACGGTTTGATTGCCAAACAATGTGATTGGGTTGACAGAACGCCTAAACAATCAACCTTTAGATGTACAGTCAAGACGCGTTACCGCCAACAAGACATCCCCTGTACAGTCACACCCCTTGATGATGATACATTAGAAGTTATTTTTGACACACCGCAAGCGGCAGTAACGCCGGGACAGTCAGCTGTATTTTATAACCATGAAGTGTGTTTAGGCGGCGCTATCATTGAACAGCATTTGCAGAAATAATCTTTTAGAAGATCCTAATTAACATATTAATAGAGAAAATTTATGTCATTTAACAATCTAGAGTCTCGTTGTCTTGCTTTTGCAGCCATCTGCCAGGCGGCTTATCTCCTTGATAAAATAGCAACAAAAGGATTATGCCCCGATGCAGTAGCTTTTGATGCTTCTTTACATTCAATTATGCGTGTTGAAAGTGATTCCCCGATAGAAATATTTGGTGGTTATAACGTTCTTGAAGTTGGCTTTAAAAGCATGATTGAGCAATTGGATAACGGCAGTAATAGCCGCAATATGCAGGTCACTAAATATATTATTGGTATGATAAGCCTTGAGAAAAAACTGAGCAATAACAGTGCAACACTCAATCTGCTTAGTCAGCGTATCAATCAGGTTCAACGTCAACTTGCGCATTTTGAGATTAATGACAGCAGCGTACTGAGTAACTTAGATTCTATCTATAAAGATCTGATCAGTACCTTAGGGCCCAAGATTCAAATCAATGGCAGCCCTTCCTGCTTGCAACAGGAGCATACTCAGCATAAAATCCGCGCATTATTATTAGCCGGTGTACGTGCCGCCGTATTATGGCGTCAACTTGGCGGCAAACGCCGTCAGTTAATTTTTTCGCGTAAGGCTATGATCTACCAAACAAAACAAAATTTACACCGAGTTTAAATACCTTTAAAAAATTATACAATTAGACCTCAATCTGCACGTCATAAAATCAGGAGCAACAAATGGAACTTTCAGGACTAACAGCTGTATCACCAGTTGATGGCCGTTACGGTAGCAAAACCCAACTTTTACGCACTATTTTCAGTGAATTTGGTTTAATCAAATTCCGCGTGCAAGTTGAGGTTCGCTGGTTACAAAAGCTGGCTGAAACTGCTGCTATCGCAGAAGTTCCTGCTTTCTCAGCTAACGCCAATGCACATCTGAATGCTATCGTTTCTGAGTTCAGTGAAGCCGATGCTGCGCGCATTAAAGCCATTGAAGCGACAACCAACCATGACGTTAAAGCCGTTGAGTACTTCTTAAAAGAGAAAGTTGCAAAGGTTACTGAATTGAATGCGGTTTCTGAATTCATCCATTTCGCTTGTACTTCTGAAGATATTAATAACCTCTCTCACGCATTAATGCTCACTACCGCTAAAAAAGACGTTATTCTTCCTTACTGCAATAAAATTGTTGCTGCGATCGCTGAAAAAGCACGTGAATACAAAGCCATGCCAATGATGTCCCGTACCCACGGTCAGCCAGCTTCCCCAACAACAATGGGTAAAGAAATGGCGAACGTTGTTGCACGCTTACGACGTCAAGTGAAACAAATTGAAGCAACAGAAATGTTAGGTAAAACCAACGGTGCGGTGGGTAACTACAACGCTCACCTGAGCGCTTACCCTGAGCTAAACTGGCAGGAGTTTGCTGAGCAATTTGTGACCAGCTTAGGCGTTACATTCAATCCTTATACGACGCAAATCGAACCACATGACTACATCGCCGAGTTGTTTGATGCGATTGCACGTTTTAATACTATTCTTTTAGACTTTGACCGTGACGTATGGGGTTACATCTGCCTTGGCCACTTCAAACAAAAAACCATTGCCGGTGAAATTGGCTCTTCAACCATGCCGCATAAAGTTAACCCGATTGATTTTGAAAATTCTGAAGGTAACTTAGGCCTGGCAAACGCTATCTTTGATCACTTATCAGCGAAACTGCCCGTTTCTCGCTGGCAGCGTGATTTAACCGATTCAACGGTATTACGTAACTTAGGCGTTGCGATTGGTTATTCGGTGATTGCTTATGAAGCAAGTTTAAAAGGGATCAGCAAGTTAGAAGCAAACGAAGCAAACATGCTAAAAGACCTGGATTCAAACTGGGAAGTATTAGCCGAGCCAATCCAAACAGTGATGCGTCGTTACGGTATCGAAAAGCCTTATGAAAAACTGAAAGAATTAACTCGTGGTAAACGTGTTGATGGTCCTGGTATGGCGCAGTTTATCGATACACTAGATCTCAGCGATGCTGTTAAGGCTGAGCTTAAGGCGATGACACCCG
>JBLIEH010000211.1:0-4098 GCA_047632875.1 Psychromonas sp.
AGTACTTTTAATCGATATCTGTGGACAAATTACTTTATGAATATCTGTAAAACCTATTGGGAACGAATTAAAAATGATTTAGAAAGAGTGAGTACAGCACAAAAGGCTGAGTCGAGTCGTCGTTACTTCCCACATGGGGTTAACTGTATTGGTGCGACAGCGTCAGATATTAAGTTGATCATCAGCCATTTTCAGGCAGAAAATGAGGATATGTCAGCAAAAGAGATGCTGACTATTACCGAATACATTCTTCTCAATGCCGAATTTAGCGAAGAGGTATTAATTGCTTTTGGTCTGATTAATAAATTTGTTAACAGGCATTATGATGACGACTTATTACTGCGTTTTGAGTATTGGTTAGAGCACTACGCGACTAATTGGTCTCATGTTGATGATTTATGTATAAAAACGATTTATCAATTTTTTCTTTCTCGCCCTCATTTAATTGAAAAAACCAACCATTGGGCCTATTCAAAGATACCATGGTGTCGGCGGGCGAGTAATGTAGTTTGGGTGAAATTTGTTAAACGAAAAATAGGTAACTCTATCTATTACCTCAATAAAGAGTTGGTCTTTAAGCATTGTGACTTACTGATTAACGACCAAGATGAATTTGTGCAAAAAAGTATTGGCTGGTTATTGAAGGCTACCTCTGTGCACCATCAGGATGCTGTGATTAAGTATATTGAGATGAATGTTGAAAAAATGACTCGACTAACCATTCGGTATGCAATTGAGAAAATGGATCCAAGCATTAGGAAGGGTATATTATCTTTAGGTAAATGAATCCGTTTTCTGATAATTGTTTCTGTGAGTGTCTCTATTACCCGTTGAGCAAGGCGTTGGTACTTGAAATGGCAATCCCCTTTCAAGTACCAATAACACAGTAAAAACCGGCTAGGGCTTTCTGAGTGTGTAATTACTTATGTTGATTGTTCTAAGGTCAACTATCTTAACTAAAGTCAATTCACAATGGCCTGCATAAACTTGTCTTTAATGTTCATTATAGAGGTATGTAGCGCCCTGCTGATGCCACGAATATTGTTATTAATCCAAGCACTAAGTTTAGTAATATCATCTTTCTAATAACATTCAGGTTGCTCGCTGCATTTGGCCAGTCTTCTAGGGCGACGGTGGCTTTCAAACGTTTGAAAGGGGCAAAGTAAAGATACATAAAAATTGCCGTCATGATGTAACCCAAAAGCATCATAATGTGAATTTGTTTACCCACGATGGCTAATCCACCAAATTGAATGATCATAAAATGTCCACTGCCAATCAATAGGATAATGGCTAGCCAGACCCAATTAAAAAACTTTTCAAATACCTTAACCCAGAGGGTTAATCTTTGTGGGGGTTCTAATACATCGGCAGCGACAGGTCTTAAAAAGGAATAGGAAAAAAACATCCCCCCAATCCAAATAGTGGCCGCTAATATATGGAGGCTAATGGCAATAAACATAGAAATCCTTAAATAGAATAAAAATACTCAGCGAATCTAACATCCTTAATTACTTGCGCCTATCTATCTTTGGGTTCTATTCGATGAATCCTGACCATCAAAACGCGACACTTAGTTGAGCGAGTAATAAAACAAATTATTCCAATAGAAGTAGCGTTTTATGAATAATTAGCTGAGACCGAGTATCAATGTGACAGGTATTGATCTAGAGCCTGATTTACCCGCGTTAAATTTTGTCCATGATAGGTTTACCATTGCGGAAGTGAATAAAAGGTCCTTCAGCATCGGGCGAGTGTGGGTTAACTAAGCGCTGCTCAACTTCTTTGAGTATCATTCGCGTGATAATGGGCAACTCGAGTTTTTCGGCTTCTTTGACCGAGACCCAATGTAGTTCTAATAATTCACCGGACCCCACTGGTGCAGCGTGAACATCTCCTTGGATCAGGTCTGCTTCAACCATAAAAAATCGCGTGTCGAAGCGGCGGTTTCGATACGGTGGGGTAATAGCTCTGGCGATGACATTGAGTGTATCCAGACGAGGATTAATACCGTGCTGTAAAAACGCGCCCCACTGCGATGAACGGGTCTTTATCGTGACGCTATCGGACTCACCGAGGACCAATCCAGTTTCTTCGAACGTTTCACGAATGACGGCCATTGCAAGAGATCTGGCGCGAGTCTCTGAACATCCCTTCATCAGGCGTTTCAGCACGCTAGGATGCAGATCTTTAGGCGGCCGAATACGACTATCTGCCGCGTCAACCTTGCCTCCAGGGAAAACAAATTTATTCGGCATAAACTTATGCCCAGCAGCGCGTTTACCCATAAGAATTTTGGGGTATTCGCTGTCGCGTCTAACAATAATAAGTGTTGCTGCGTCTTTGGGTTTTACAGCACGCCCTTTTGAACGCAGTTCAGTGGCTGGAGTATTGTTATGTGTATTTTGTTCAATTATAGACATTTTATCCCTCTCTAAGTCAGGTATAACGGCTCTTCTGTCAGCGGCAGATTATTCATTGCTTTGTCGCGTTTGCAGAATTTAGATTAGCAAACAATCTTTTAAGGGTCTCCTGCTTAACTATTTTTGTTGTTTATGTTGATATATATGTCAGGAAGGGTAAATCTGTAGGGCAGATCCCTAAATGTAGTAAGAAAAAATTTCCCAACAAAATTGTCCATAGTCTGGACTTTATCTTTATTACCTCACAATAAGAATTTTTAAATCCTTTGTTCAATTAATCGTTGAAGATTTTCTAAGTCAGAGAAGTTGATTTATGTATTATAGGTATATGAGTCCAATCTTTATGATGATGAGTTTTTGATAAAACTGTTATTTTATTGCTGCTTTTAGATGAGATATTATGAACAAACTCTTCATTATTGGTTTACCAAGAACAGGCACTACTAGCATCAGTGTTGCTTTGCTTGAACACTTTAGGGTTTCGCATACTGGTTATACAAAGCGTGCTTTTGAGTTGGCCGATGTAGTCTCTGACTGCCCCTGTTTTAGTGACTACCAGCAGCTTGATGGGCTATTTCCAAATTCTAAGTTTGTCTACTTACAACGTCACCTTGAGCAGTGGTTACCCTCAATACAAATGTTGCTGAATAAGATGTTACCCAGTTTCAATAGCCACACTTACGTAAACCCGATATTAAAGCGAAGTTTTAGCCAGACTTTTGACTTTAATAGTGTTGAGAGCCCTCTAGGAAAAACGCATCTCACAATGTGTTATCAGCGCCACGAACAAGGGGTGATTGATTATTTTAATGGGCGGGATTGCTTACTGAAAATTGAGATTAATCAACCGGAGAGTTTGTCTCAGTTATTGGATTTCTTGAACTTAGCGCATTCAGGTGAAGAGTATTTCCCTCACTTAAATATAGGGAAGTTGGTTGATAATTGGAAAGATATCAAACATATACATAAAGTTAATCCAAATATTGCGGGTAGGGAAGGTCGCAAATTTTTCGATTATTGCAGATAAGTCATTTATGCTTACAAGTTAGACATATTACTAAAATGCCCCTTAGAATAAATCTACTTAGTGTCACTTTACGTTGGTTGGTTTAGTCGTGAGTGGTCTATTAATGATATCTAAATTCACTCAGACTTAACCTAAAACATTCTAAAATTTGGGACTGGTTTGGCAAGATTGCCGTGCTGATATTTAAAAGGCCATACACGGCTGTTAGTGTTAGACGTTTATATTAATTCGTTCATCATCAAATAGGTTAGCATCAGGATCGAGTATTTGAATGTAGCGGTCGAAATATAAAAACTGTTTTAATAATAAGGTGAACGAACGGGGAAAACGAATACCGTGATTTCTCGCTACTTCGCCTAATGTGTTGATGACATCATTCACCCCGGGGGTTACGTTTAAGCCATCGTTAGCCATTAAATCTTCATTGCTAAGATTTTTCATTGAGAGAAAAACGTGTTCTATATCACGAGATAATTGCTGTTTATCTATGTTTTTGCGGGTCATTCCCACTGCTAACATAGCATCAGCAACTAGTGCATAGTCTTGTTCACTCAAGCCTTTAAACAAACTGAACATGGCTTGCCAAGTTTCTGGACTAACACGGCCCACCATACCAAAATCAATAAATCCGACTCGACCATCTTCAAA
>JBLIEH010000212.1:0-4097 GCA_047632875.1 Psychromonas sp.
CCGGAGAAGTGCATCTAAGCAACCACCGGGACCGATTTCAGCAGATACTGCACAAGATTATTATGCTCATGCCCAGCTTCCACCTCACCGCCGCGTATCCTATGACCGATAACGGCGCTCGCGACAGCCTGAATATCTTCCGGTATCACATAATCCCGGCCAGCTAACAGTGCCCAGGCTTTTGCGCCAGCCAACCAGGCCAAGGCGCCACGAGGCGATAAGCCGTAAGTGAAACGTCCGTCTATACGGGTAAATGCCACCAGCATTTGGACGTAATCAAGCAGTGCATCGCTGCAGCGAATTTGTGCTACCTGGGTTTGTAAATCGGCCAATTGCGCAGGCGTTACCACCGCCTGCATAGCTGCAATACGCTGCCGCGGATCAATACCCTGCAGCAACAAACGCTCAGACTGATGATCCGGATAACCTAAACTCAGACGCATCAAAAAACGGTCCAGTTGAGACTCGGGCAACATAAACGTTCCGGCTTGGGATAACGGATTTTGTGTGGCAATCACAAAAAAAGGAGACGGCAAAGGCCGTGTTTCACCTTCAATAGTTACCTGCCCTTCTTCCATCGCTTCAAGCAACGCACTTTGGGTTTTCGGTGTGGTACGGTTGATCTCATCAGCAAGCAGCACCTGAGTAAACACAGGTCCGGGATGAAATTGAAACTGTACTTTGGTCTTATCAAAGACCGCGACCCCTAAGATATCCGCCGGCAACAGATCACTGGTAAACTGCACTCGCTCGTACTCCAATCCCAGCGCTTTGGCTAAGCAGTGAGCCAGGGTGGTTTTCCCCATCCCGGGCAGATCCTCAAGCAGTAAATGTCCCTTAGCAATCAGGCAGGCAACAGCTAACTTAACCTGTTGCTCTTTACCTAATAATACCTGCCCGACGGCATCAACAATTTTTGTCAAAAGCGGCTGCATATTTTTCCCTTTTATTATCAGCTGGCCATTAAACCGGATTATCAATATCGATAAACTTAACATCAAAATCATATTCTGCTGCTAACCATTCACCCAGTGCTTTTACTCCGTAACGTTCCGTCGCATGGTGCCCCGCCGCGTAAAAATGAATCCCCATTTCTCGGGCAATATGTACGGTGCGCTCACAAACTTCTCCGCTTATAAACGCATCAATGCCCTGCTCAGCAGCAATAGTAATATAATCTTGACCGCCTCCGGTACACCAGGCGACGCTTTTTATTTCTTTTTTCCCGCCATCAATATGCAGAGGTTTACGCGCTAAAACTGATTCAATACGTGCGGATAATTGCTCGGGAGTGATAATCTGCTCGAACTTACCAACGCGGCCGACGCTGCGCTTGTCCCAGGGCTCTAACGGACGGCGGTCGGTAATGCCCAATAATTTTGCCAATTGGGCGTTATTACCCAGTTCGGGATGTACATCAAGGGGTAAATGATACGCATAAAGATTAATTCCATTATCAATCAGGGCTTTGATACGCTTGTATTTCATGCCGACAATCTCTTGCCCTTCGCCTTTCCAAAAAAAACCGTGGTGGACCAAAATGGCATCGGCATCATCAAAAACGGCGAGATCGATTAATGCCTGGCTTGCGGTGACGCCGGTAATTATCTTTTTGACTTCCGCCTTACCTTCAACTTGTAAACCATTCGGACAATAATCTTTAAATTGATGAATTTCTAAAAATTGATCTAATTTATTGGCAAGTTTTTTATTATTCATCATGAACTCCAGTAGGTTACATTGTTATTTCTAAAAAAGTATAACATTGTTCAGTCTTCATTCTGCATTGCTTGGGAGCGACGGCGGGTTTTATTTTTCTATCAGATACCGGGTTGGGATAATAAAAGAAAATTGACTGCCCGTGCCGACTGTACTTTGTATGTTTAATTCACAGCCATAATGGCTCAGGGTATGTTTGACAATAGAGAGACCTAAACCGGAGCCTCCGGTATCTCTGGAACGCGAACCTTCAACACGATAAAAGCGCTCCGTAAGACGATCAATATGCTCTTCAGCAATGCCTTCTCCGTCATCCACCACCGAAAAATGCCCGCCGGTTTTACCTGAAAGAGACCATATCACCTTAATTGAACCATGTTCAGGCGTATAATGAACAGCGTTATAGACTAAATTTGCCATGACACTACGTAACTGCATCTCATCACCCAGCAAACGTAAGTTGGGATCTATTTCAAATTTAATCCTTAAGGATTTATTTTTGCCTAATGCAATCGCTTCACTCTCAATCTGCTTAAGCAAAAGTGAAATATTAATCACTGTCTTTAAATCCACACTTCCAGCGCCTTCTATTTTAGACAAAATCAGTATCTGCTCTACCAAAGCACACATACGGTTTGTCTGTTGCTCTAAAATGGCCAGTGTTTTTGCTTGTTGCGGATTGTCGACCAACTGCATCTCCAATATTTCAATATAACCTCGTAATACCGTTAACGGGGTGCGCAATTCATGCGACACATTGGCAATAAAATGACGACGCATTTCATCCATTTCGCGATAACTGGTCACGTCTCGAACGATCAATAAACGTTTATGTTTTGCGTAGGGCATAACACTAAATTCAAGTAATTTATCAGCGTGTATAGGCGAGGGCAACTCTAATAATTCAGAAGAGTTATCACGTTTTAAAAAGGCCAAAAATTCAGGATCAGGTACCAATGAGGTAATATGCTCTCCGGAAACGTCTTTGCGGGAAAACCCCGACTTATCGGTGCGCTTAAAACCCAGTTGAAATTGTGCCAAACGATTAGACCAGACAATGCCTCCGCTTTTCGCATAAACTATCACCCCATCTGAAAGTGCTTCAGAACCTTCACTAAAACGGCGAATGATATTAGCCAGATCATTACGCCGTTTGCGATGCCTTTGCTGCATATTATGAAGGCCATTAAAGGCATGTTGCCAGTCTAATTTTCCCTTGGGCAGGACGATGCTTTTATCAAACCATAACCAGTTGTTTAATTTTTGCAGGTAATAATAATGCCAGACGATATGAGCCAAAAACGAAGCCAGTAATAAATCTTTTAAGCAATTAAAAACTACACCTGAGATAATAATGGGGAGATAAAAAACGGACAAAGCAATGATTTGATGTGTTGCTGTAAAAGGTTTCAAAGTAAGGACTCTATTAATATAATTATCTTATTTTCACGGGCTGCCTAAACGCTTTGAAAAGCACCATCCACACTGCGAACAGCGGATGGTGCGTTTCAAATAGGTATGTCAGAACCCGAGCAGCAGGTTATGCTTAGCTGCGGATTGAAAAGCGATAGCCGGCACCGCGTACGGTTTGGATCAAATGATCATGATCTGCTAACACTTTACGCAAGCGTCTAATATGCACGTCAACGGTACGGTCTTCAACATAGACATTGGTTCCCCATACGTTATTCAGCAATTGCTCGCGACTGTAGACGCGTTCGGGGTGGGTCATAAAAAAATGTAATAATTTAAACTCAGTGGGTCCCATATTCAAGCCTTCATCGGCCAGTGAAACACGATGAGAAACAGGATCGAGTTGAAGGTCATTGAAGGTTAACACATCGTCGAGAGAGGTTGGATTGACACGGCGCATCACAGTTTTTAATCGCGCCATCAATTCCTTGGGCGAAAAGGGTTTAGTGACATAATCATCGGCGCCATTTTCCAGCCCCCTGACTTTATCCTGCTCTTCGCCCCGAGCGGTCAACATGACAACCGGTATGCTGCGTAAAATATTATCTTGTTTGAGGTGATTAAGTAATTTTATGCCACTGCCGCCGGGAAACATCCAATCAAGTAGGATCAAATCAGGATAAGGTTCCTGTAATTGATTTAATGCACTTTGATAAGTATCGGCTTCAATGCACTCATAACCATGCTGATCTAAGACAAAACATAACATATCGCGGATTGCGACCTCATCTTCTACTACTAATATACGGCTGGCCATTCAATGTTACCTATCTGCTGTGAATAATGGTTAGTTGAAAACCACTTTGCTGAATACATTATTGCTTTATATTATGACAGTTATATTACAAGCCTTCATTATTAGTCACAAAATTGCAATAAAAGCACCATCGAGCAAAACAAACGCA
>JBLIEH010000213.1:0-4073 GCA_047632875.1 Psychromonas sp.
GTTTGAGTACACTTTATTGCGCATAAAATGGTTTTGGAATATACTCGATAATCAAATATACATGTGCTTAATGGGTAGCTAGTGGAACGATTACTACTTGAAAAACTAATGGCGTGGAAGAATAAAACAGAGCGTAAGCCTATTCTTGTTGATGGAGCGCGACAAACGGGTAAGTCATTTTTATTAGGAAAGTTATTTGGGGTGCACTTCGAGCAAGTTATCCACTTAGATTTTTTAGAGCAACCTGCATTAGCCAAGCTGTTTGAGGATTCTTTAAATCCACAAGATATACTGGACAACATAGAGCTTGAACTGAATGTCAGCATTAAACGTGACAAAGCGCTGATTATTTTCGATGAAATTGGAGAGTGCCAAGCTGCTATCAACTCGTTAAAGTTTTTTTCTGAAAAATGTGCTGATATGTATGTTTGTGCATCAGGCTCTAACATTGGCCTATTAGGCTCATTCCCCGTTGGAAAAGTAGAGCTCCTTGAGCTTTATCCGCTCACTTTTGAAGAGTTTTTATTAGCGTCAAAAAAAACACCGCTTATTAAAGCATTCGAACAAAGTAAAATGACAACTGTTGCTCACGATAAGTTGTTTAGCCTATTACTTGATTATTACTATGTTGGCGGAATGCCTGAAGCTGTCAATGCATGGTTTGAGACTGAAAACACCACAGGTATATTAGAAAGAACTCAGCAGGTTAATCAAATTCATACGGCTTTAATTGCTGGTTATGAGCGTGATTTTGGCAAGTACTCAGACAAGGTATCGGCACAACATATTCAAGCCATATTTCATAACATACCGATTCAGCTTTCACAAAACATTGATGATTCGGTAAAGCGCTTTAAATTCAAAGATGTTATTCAGAAAAAAAACAGATATCAGGAGCTAGCAGGGCCAATTAATTGGTTGGATAAATGTAAATTATTGTCTAAATGCCAGCCTATCGATTGCCAACCGAGCTCACCATTACCAGCATTAGCAAAGGAAAATATCTTTAAGCTATTTCTATTTGATATAGGCTTGTTGGGCAATATGCTCGGGCTTTCATATAAAGAGCACAGAGATCAGGGCTTCAACTATAAAGGATATATTGCCGAAAATTTTGTTCAAAACGAGCTTGTAGCAAAATATGGTAGTCCAACTTATTCATGGGAATATGCTCGAAGTGAAATTGAATTTTTATATAAGCATGATTCTGGAAGCATTTTTCCAATAGAAGTAAAAAGTGGTAAACGAACTAGAGCTAAGTCACTTAATGTTTATGTTCAGCGTTATCAACCTGAAAAGACAATAAAATTAATTGGTTCACAAGGCTCAATAGAAAACCCTGATGCTTTAGTACTACCATTGTATTATGTAAGTAAGCTTGAGCAGTTTGTAGATTGCTAGGCACGTAGCTAACAGGACAGACACGAAAACAATTTATTCAAAAAGAGCCGTTCAAACGCATCAATTCCAATCCCTGGTGGCACCGCCACTGCTTTTCCGCATTTAAAGTTTCAGCACAAAAAGGCTTATTTTAGGGGCAAATGACAAGGAAGTCATTTGAGTGAAAGCTGGAAGGACACATTTGTAGCGACAACGCGGTTGGCGCCCATAAACTAAGCCTTTTTGTGCGGTTAAGAACTTTTGCAGCGCGCGGCTTTCTTTATGAAATACGTCCTTGTATTTCACCCTACGGGCCATCCCGCGCGGCGTCCGCTTCAGATGTTCAGCATAATTTGTTGGAACAAATTGCAATAGCTTTAGCTAGCCTACGAAGTAGGTGAGCAATATGGACGTTGCGAATAAAATGGTTCCCGACCATTTTGTGCTTACTTTCTTGAGCTGTAGCAAGAAAGTAAGTCAGGCAGAAGGCGGACGCCGCGCGGGATTCTGTTTGAAAAAAGGCATGGATGTCAGTGTGCAAAGCACATGCCCTCAAAGTATGTAGAAAAACCGGGATCTGCGTGATCAACGCCCTTAAAATAACTCTATCGCCTATGCAAAGCCTTATAAAGTGGGCAAACCTCAAAATCGACATCATCCCCACTGCGGTATTTTGCTAAAATTCGTTCAGATTGACGCGCTATCTGTCGCCTTAGTTCGCGCCTTGCGCCCTTAACACGCGGAACAGGTGTTGAATCATAAGCACTGGTTTGATGTCGCATCCAGGCCATGACTGCCAAGGCCGCTTTGTCTTCCACGGTTACCGATGAGCTACGGGCTACTGTACCGCTTCCAACGGGCACCGCATGTTCTTTTACCAACTTTGACAATTGCTCAACCAAAAGGTGATGTTTTTGGTCGAAGTTGAGAAATTGGATGATCGCTTGTTGGAAGTCTTCGCCGAAGACTGTTTCTTTTTCTTCGCGGCGAACTTTGACTTGGGCTAATTTCTTTTGATGTTTGGGATCGGCTCGTTGCGCTTCGACAAGAGACATCGCTTCTTCAATCTGATCTTTTGCAGCCCAAACACCGTGAGAAAATGCCTTGCGGCCTTTTTTTTCCTGAACTGTCCAAGTCGGCCCTAGGGATTTCAACTTGCGTGTAACCGAGGCATCTCCGGCAGGTAAATTTTCCCAACCAGTGGGCACTGAATAAACCTTGCCCGTTTTATCTTTAAGACTAATATCGGACTTAGTGATTAAAAAGCTGCGTGTTTCTGTAGGCATTCATTACTTCCATTCAGTTCTTCGATTTAATACTTCGATTCTATTTTTTGGTTCAATATCTCATTGATTAATTACCACCAAAAATAGCAACATCAGGCTCTTTTTCCAGAGATTTGAAGATGACTGAGCTTTACTCTGTAAACCTTGAAATACTTTGTTGCGGATTGTACTGGGTATTTGAAATCAGCGAAATATAAAAGGGGGCAGATCTAAATTAATCCATTAACTAGACAACCATAATAATCAGCAGTTTAAACAATAGTTTTTCGATTTATTACGATGGGTATCTTTATAATTTCAATGTACCCAAATTAGTAAAGGCCGTTAATGATGCGATTTGTCGTAACACTGTTATCACTTGGGTATATCTTTACCAGCCTTCAGCCTCAAAGCGAGCAACCCTTGCCTCTGCCTCGGTGCAATGGGTAAGTAATACCAATTTTGATAACGTAATACTTGGGGTTTGCGTGATTAATCGACTCAACTTTGCTTCTAACGTTTCTAATTTATCAGCATGTCCCAATAAAGCAGTTTCAATCTTCTTGATAAGGTAATGAAACTCACCATCACCTTGTTTATTTAACTTATGGGAAATCATTTGATGTGCTTTTAGCTGTACGGCGTAAGTTTGAACCTTTATCGCATCACCCGTTACACTCCAATTTCGTGAGCGACGTACTCGTTTTAATTCGCATTCATACTGTAATGCAATTGCTTTAGCTTGTTTAGCGGTCTCGCCCCCGATTCGGTGAATGAGAGAAGGAAGCGCAATGATAATATCTTCATTCATGACGGTGAGTGCGCAAGTTTAATAAGCTTTGTGACGAACTATTAAATCATTAAGTCGGATATTTCCCCACTTATTTCTTATTTTTGATATTGAACGAATAAATCAAAAGAACGAGTGCTATTAAACATTGAGGCATCTAAGCGCTCTGGAGATAAAGGAAATAAATGAGATAAAAGGAGCAGATCCACATTAATAGTTAAACTTAATTGAATCTCTTCAACTAAGTCATTCTTTTGCCAAGAAAGCCAAAAGTCTCAGTGCTTGGTGTGCCACAACATATTATTTAACGGGGTAACAACCGGCAAGTGATCTTCGCTGGTGATGTTAATATGAAAGCCTATGACCCTTTTATCTAATTTTGTTCTGACCTTTCTTAGACGCCGAAAATCATTTAACTCATCGCTGAACTAAACTGCCCTTTGCTGCGTATTTTTCCTACTATCTGTTAACGATGGAACGCAACGTGAATAATATTATTACCCTAGATAAAACTATTGAAGTAACACGCAAGCTCCATGAAGCATTTGCCTACGTGAGTGAGTTCTCACGTATTGAGCAATGGGATCCTGCTGTAGCTAAGGCCTCGAAGCTATCTAGTGGCAAACCCGGCATTGGCA